>JAZGBI010000059.1 GCA_036476315.1 Candidatus Neomarinimicrobiota bacterium
TCAGCAACTCGGGAGACAGGTCAGCCCATGATTTCTTCGAAACTTCCACCTTATTCAGATAAGCCATCACTTTTCCTTTCTGCTTCGACAAGAGGTGGCGAGGAAATTAGTCCAAATTCCGCGTAAGTAAAAAGGAGAAAGTCCCTCCTCCCTCATGCTGCGCGACTCACCGGAGATTAAAACTTAGTCTTGCACAACAAAATGAAGATGCGTAAACTCTATACGCCTTTTGTATGCAGTCCCTTACAAATTGAGAAAAGGAATTCCGGTGACAAATATGGAAACCGACGAGTTAGTGGAGAGCACGCCTGCTCCTCCTCCTACCATAATCTTCTGCCCTGCCTGCAACATCCCGTGGTCGGCGGACTATGAAGACTACTCCTGGATGAGAGATTCAGATCTTCTATTCTGCGCGTGTGGAGAAGTACTCTGCACTGTGGAAGAATTGAAAATTGACTATTAACAACTGCCTGGAAAACTGGAGAGATGGAGAATTGTTCCGTAGGAACTCCTTTGACCCGCAGGGTCTCCTGTGGAGGAGGAGAAATGATACGTGAAACGTAATTCGTGATGCGTGAGGTGAATTGACAATTGACGATTGAATATTGACTATTGTCTGTTGAAAACCAAAGCGAGAATGTTGGTAGACACTCCCGGTGACAAATGTCTGACTTCCAACCTCTAATGTCAAACGCTAACTGAAAGCTAATGGCTGACTGCTGATAGCTGACTGCTCTTTTATCTTTTATCTTTATACTTTTATCTTGAAACTTGGTTGCTGACTGCCAACCCGGTACTTGATTCTTGAGATCTTGGCTCTTCTTATCTTTTATCTTTATACTTTTATCTTTTATCTTGCTTCTTGCCGACTGACCAGGGTCCTCTTGTCTTTATATCCGTCCCGTGGTAAAATCTAACCGATGAAACCTGAGAGGCAACGGAGATGAAAGTAGCAGCAATCGTTCTTGCCGCCGGCAGTTCAGAGCGTCTACCCGAAAAGAATAAGCTGCTTCTTGAAATCTCTGGAATTCCAATGATAAAACTTGTCTGCGCCAGCGTGGAAGCCGCCGGGTATGATCCCATCATTGTGGTAACCGGCTACGAGCGAAGCCTGATTCGCTCAACCCTGAAAAGGAATCAGGTTCTTTTTGTCCACAATGATGCATGGGAAACCGGCATGTCCGGTTCAATTCGGACGGGAATAACAACCCTTCCCACAGAAGTGGATGGGTGCGCCATCGTTCTGGGAGACATGCCGCTCGTCAAGGTGGATACCCTTCGAACTCTAAGAGTGACATTTGACCGGAAAAAAGGAGCGAAAATAGTCTACCCGCTTTCAGGGAATCGCCAGGGGAATCCCGTCCTTTTCCCGAAAACCTATTTCACAGAGATAATGTCTATTTCGAGTGACCAAAGATGCAAGTCAATACTGAACCATCATATTGAGAGTGCGGTCCCGGTGGAGTTGATCTCAGACGATGTCCTTATTGACTGCGACACGCAGAGGGACTACCTTAGACTTCTCGAAAAAACGGAGCAGGATTAGCGTGTCGCGCCACAGAGACATATTCGTGAAGATGGCTGAACTTGAGGAAGCCGAAGAACCTTTTGCCGTGGCGACCATCATCAGTGTGAAAGGATCGTCCTCAGGAAGAATGGGTGACAAGGCAATATTCGGGAGCAGCGGAGAGAGAGTTGCCGGATGGATCGGGGGGGGTTGTGTTGAGAACCGTGTTGCCAGAACCACCGTTGAAACGTTGGCCGACGGTGAACCGAGAATCGTAAACATCGACCTGGATAGCGATCAAATGGGAATGGGTATCCCATGTGGAGGGAGTATGTCAATAATTGTGGAACCTCAATTGAAAACACCCACGATCCTCATTCGAGGAATGGGCCGCCTGGTGGAAGTGCTGGCCAGACTTGGAAAGCTGCTCAATTTCAGCGTGGTGGTGCAAACATCCAAAGAGGAAGCTTCGCGATTTCCGGAGACCATAAAGATTGTGACTGAACCTTTGGAGTTGGACGAGCTCGATTTTTCTGTGGACTTCCTCGTGCTGGCTACCCACCACCGTGACGACGATAAGCTTTCCCTGCAGGCTCTCAAGATGGGGGTGCCGTTCGTTGCCGTTGTAGCCAGCCGGAAGAAAACAGGCATTATTATGGAGTACCTGAAATCGAAAGGTGTCACTGACGAAGATCTTGACAGGTTTCATGCACCGGCCGGTCTCGATCTGAACGCAAAAACTCCTGAAGAAATCGCCCTGAGTATCATGTCGGAAATGGTGATGCACCGAAACTCCGGTTCGGGTGAACCCATGAGATCACAGACGGCGAAGAAACCAGCGACCCGGTAACATCCTGGCTCACCCGGTATGCCGCCAATTCCTTGAGACTGAGTTCCAAAAGTTATCCCCTGACCAGTATCCTCCTCGCTTCCTTGATCCTTTTCATGAGGGGGGATGAACAGCTCAAAGTTCAACCTCCGGATGGGATAGATGATGAGTCGAGGCGTAAAACGTCAACCCAAATGAAGAGGGCACGGTGGAACTATTTTTTTCGAATGCTGAAGGACCCCGCCACGAATCAAATACCTCATGGTATCCGCGAGAAAGAACTAGCCTTCGCCCGCACATTGAGGCGAACCTTCAGAGGAATTGAGGATACCTTGTTCACCTGGACTGAAGTGGGACCTACGGATGTGGGAGGAAGGACAAGGGCTCTGACAGTCGATGTTGCCAACTCAAATATCATCATGGCCGGCGGCGTTTCAGGAGGTATCTGGAAATCGACAGACGGAGGCGAATCGTGGGTTACAAAGAGCGATCCGTCACAGAGTTTGAGCGTTACTTCTCTGGCTCAAGATATCCGTCCGGGTCATACCAGTACCTGGTACTACACGACAGGAGAATTCGTGGGGAATTCCGCATCTGACCTGGGAAAAAGGTCCCCTTTCTTCGGAACCGGTCTGTACAAATCGATCGATAACGGCGAAACCTGGGAGCAAGTACCCGATCCCTGGGGCAGAAATCCCACATCGTGGGACAGTCCTCTTGACTTCGTGTCGAGAATTGTAATCAGTCCCACCACCGGCAGCGTCTTCCTGGCCAGTAACGGTATTGGCGTCTACCGTTCCACCGACCAGGGGAATACGTTCGACCTGGTTCTCGGCGGGATCAATGACCACTTTTACACCGATGTTGTTGTGGGATTCCAGGGGAAACTTGCAGCAGTCCTGTCCCAGTTCGGCCATAACTCGGACCCGGTCCACACCCCCGGTGTGTACAGATCCGTGGACGACGGCGACGAATGGACCGATATCACTCCTGCCAGCTTCCCTGACTCTCATGAGCGGAGCGTAATCGCCCTCGCACCATCGAACCCGGATATCCTCTATGTTCTCACTTTCACGGGCGACATTGACGACAATGAGCGTGACGACGTCCGGTTTCACAAAATCAATGTCTCCACGGAAGTATTCGAGGACCGGTCCAACAACCTGCCGGATTTTGGTGATGAAGGCTTTGTGCACACTCAACACAACTACAATATGGTCCTCGCCGTCAAACCGGATGACGAAGATTTCGTGATGATTGGGGCCACCAGCCTTTTCAGATCAAGAGATGGCTTCGCCACAAAGTCACAAGACATTTATGATACTTGGATCGGAGGCTACGAATCGGGTAACGCCCCCAACCATTATCCCAATTTGCATCCCGATCAGCACGTCATCGTTTTTGATCCTGCGGATGCAAAAAGGGTGTGGATCGGCCACGATGGCGGCCTGAGCGTTGCGTCAAATATCACGGCGTCTTCATCCTCCACGTTCTTTTTTCCATGGATAAACAAGAACAATGGCTACAATGTGGTCCAGTACTACACCATTGCAATTTCGGACGAGCCAGATGACCAGAGAATCATGGGTGGAACCCAGGATAACGGGACGCCCTTTTTCACCTGGGACGGAAACGATACAGGACCCTCCAGGGATATGAGCTCCGGCGACGGCGGTTTTGCCTACCTTGGCGATGAATTTGCCTACAGCTCGTCACACAACGGGCGTGTTCTTCGTCTGGATTATGACAGGTCCGGCCATCCATCCTTCGCCGCTGGTTGGACCGCGGTCACACCGGAAGGTGCGCAGGACAGACTTTTCATCACGCCATTTGCGGTGGATCCAAATGATGAGGAGGTGATGTATTATGCCGCTGGGAATACGCTCTGGCGGAACGATCAGCTCTCCGCCATTCCCCAGGGTAAAGATTCCACCTCCGTGGGGTGGTCCCCGCTGACGAACATCGCAATTCCTTCCGATTATCTCCTTTCCGCCATGAGGGTATCCCGCTACAACCCGAAACATCTGCTTTATTATGGTGCCAGCAGCTCCGTGGGACCTCCGAAACTGTACAGGCTTGAAGAAGCTCATACCGCGACCGAGGGTGAAGAGGATATTTCCATAGGGGACACTCCCGCTGGAGCTTACGTTCACGATATAGCCGTCAATCCTGTTGACGGTAACGAAATCCTTGTGGTGCTGTCGAACTACAACATTGTTGGACTCTATCACTCAAGCGACGGGGGAAGACTGTACGAATCCGTGGAGGGAAATCTAACGGGCAGTGGTGAGAAACCGGGCCCGTCCCTCCGTTCTGCGGCAATCCTGCCGGTAACTCAAGGAGTCATTTATCTCCTGGCAACGAGTACCGGTGTCTACTCCACGATGGAACTTGACGGGGCCAATACGCTTTGGAAACAGGAAGGAGAAAAAGAGCTGGGCAATGTCGTCGCCGCCAGGATAGAGGCCAGAACGTCAGACGGCGGGGCCGTCGTGGGAACGCACGGCCGGGGCGTGTTCATGGGCACTCTCAACACAGCGCTGCATGCGGGACTACCGTCGACTTTCTCGCTGGGTCATAACTTTCCCAATCCCTTTAACCGTGCCACGTCCATCCCTTACCATCTGCCCAAACCAGCCCATGTGAAGCTGACTATCTACAACGTGAAGGGACAGACGGTCGCATCTCTCGTGGAAGAGTTCAAACTGGCAGGTTCTCATGTGACATTCTGGGATGCGAAAAATGTAAGCTCAAGTGTATACTTTTACCGAATGGCCACTACAGATTTCTCGGAAACCAGAAAGTGCATTCTGGTGAAGTAGAATTCCCGTCCGGGAACACGACTTGGACCGGGGATTTATACAAAATCATGTGGATCTTGTCGCCACGTTCTCGTCGTGAAACTATCCAAACCGGATCTTCTTTCGCACTTTTCTCAGGCAGAAAAGTGCCAAAAGGCCTTCTGGCTAAAATTAATTTGGGCGGAGCTGCCTGCGCCTGTGGGAATCAATTAAACTCGCCCTCCCGACAAGTCGGGAGGACTCAGACAGCAATTGATTCTCTTCCACAGTCTTCACATCCTCCCTCTTGCCCAAATTATTTTGAGGCCGCTGATGGTGCCGATAGATCGGCCCCAAAAAGATAAAAATCGGTCTTAAAATCGTCCCACCGGTTCTCGTGGAGGCGGAGACACGGATCATCTCAAGATCGTTCGGAGAATCCATGACTGTGTGAGACAGCCAACAGGAGGGCGAGTTTCATGGATTCCCGTGGCTTCAGCCGACACAGGCGGGTCCCGCCCGGCCGGGATTCAGCCGTGATCTTTCTTGGTTCTTTTGGTATCTAGTCGAAGATCCCGACCCTTCGGGAACAAAAAGAACAAGAAGCAACCTTCCAAGTAACTACACTAATGAGAATGTGAGGCGTTCATGGCACGGTAGTTTCCGGGGCAATATTCAGATTGCACAATAGGAACAAGATTATACACCTTCCTTTGACTGGGGAAAATGTTGCATTCCAATCATATTCATGACATATTATTGGAGGCGCGAAACCCCACTTTCAGGAGCTCAGAACCTTTCCCGCAGATTCCCGATTGCATGGGGAGAGAGATGATCGATGAGCAAGGATAACCATTCCAAGGATCAGGGTTCTGGCCTGTCGCGCCGGGAATTCCTGAAAATTTCCGGTCTATCCCTTTCTGTCCCCCTCCTCACCGGTGGACGCACCCTCAAAATTTCCGGGGAGAATGTAACGGTCTACGGCCCAGGTAAGTCCCCTGTGGCACTCAGCGTTAACGGAAAGACGTATAAGGTTGAGCTGGAGCCTCGCGTTACCCTCCTTGATACACTTCGCCAGGAACTTGACCTCACGGGAGCCAAACGCGTCTGCGACGGGGGAACGTGCGGGGCCTGCACCGTGATTATAGACGGCAAACCTGTCTATTCATGCTCAATCCTTGCGATCGATGCTCAGGGCAAGGAGATAACCACAGTTGAAGCAATGATGGAAGGTGACCGCCTCCATCCCATACAACAGGCCTTCATTGACAATGATGCCCAGCAGTGTGGTTTCTGCACACCCGGCTTCGTCATGGCTGCCCAGGCCTTTCTTCGGGAGAAACCCCATCCTACCCCGGAGGAAGTCAAAACTGGTCTGGGTGGGAACCTGTGCCGGTGCGGAACCTATATGGGCATCCGGGCTGCCATTATGCAGGCGTCAAAGGGGTAAAGGAGGAGAACCCGGTGCCAGATTACCGGTGGCCTGAACGGGAAAAGCGAAGACTTATAGGCAAACGGATATCTCGCGTGGATGGACCTGCTAAAGTATCCGGGAAAGCGAAGTATACGTATGACGTAAAACGTCCCGGGATGCTCTACGGAAAAATCCTGCGGTGCCCGTACGCCCACGCGAAAATTTTGAGTATCGACGCCAGCAAAGCGGAGAGGATGCCCGGTGTCAAAGCGGTAAAGGTTATCCAGGATCCCGGCACGGAAATCTTCTGGGCTGGAGACGAAATTGTCGGTGTCGCTGCCGTGGATGAAACGACGGCCGATGACGCCATCAGGTCGATTGAGGTTCAGTACGAAGTCCTTCCCCATCTGGTTGTTGATTCCGATCCTTCACTCGCAGGCGACAGATTGAGGCCATCAGCTGAAGAAGTGAAGGGGAATCCGGAAAGGGCCTTCGAAGAATCGGATGTGACCGCTGAGGGAATTTACGGGACACCTGTCATTACCCATTGCTGTATGGAAAGTCATGGGTCCATTTCAGAGTGGAATGAGGACAAACTTCTCGTTCACATTTCCACACAGGCAGTTAGTTCCATTTCTGATGCGATGGCCGAAGCTCTGAAGATCCCCGCCGGAAATGTCCGGACGAAAATGGATCACATGGGTGGAGGATTCGGGAGCAAATTCGGTCCCGACCGTTGGGGGATCGAAACCGCCCGCATCTCCAGGCTGGCCGGGGGAAAGCCTGTCAAGATCATGCTTGAACGCGATGCCGAATTGACGGTGGCCGGTGCCCGGCCTTCCGCGTATGCTCGCGTCAAAGTGAGTGCCAGGAAGGACGGCACGATTCTCGCCTGGGACTCCGAGTCGTGGGGAACCGGAGGGATAGGCGGCGGTGGACGGCCACCTCTGCCGTATGTTTTCGATATCCCTCACCAACGCATCCGTCACATGTCTATCATTAACAATATCGGAAGCGCCAGGGCCTGGCGTGCGCCGAATCACCCCCAGGCCTGTCTCATTACTATGGGTGCGCTTGAAGATCTTGCGAACAAGCTCGAGATGGACCCTCTGGATCTTGTGTTGAAGAATATCGAATTGACGGGTCGGCGGTCAACCGTTTACGAGGAAGAATTTCTGAAAGCCGCCGAACTGATGGGATGGAAGGAAAAATGGCATCCTCGCGGCGATAAAACAAAGGGACCTGTCAAACGGGGTTTGGGACTTGCGCTGCACACCTGGGGCGGTCGTGGGCACGGAAGCAATTGTGATCTGACCATTCATCCCGACGGAACGACGGATATCAAGTTGGGGACACAGGACCTGGGAACGGGCACGAGAACCGTCATAACCATCACCGCCGCTGAAACACTTGGACTACCCATGAGCAGCATCAACCTGATGATTGGCGACAGCCTCTTCCCCGTGTCCGGTGCCTCGGGTGGTAGCACTACCGTTGGGGGCGTAAGTTCCTCAACACGCCGCGCGGCTCTGGACGCCCTCTCCCAATTGTTCGAAAAGGTCGCACCAGCTCTCAACGCAAAGCCTGGGGACCTCGAGGCCGTCAAAGGAAAGATTCAAGTGAGGAAAGACCCCAGCCGGAGCCTTACCTGGGTCGAGGCGTGCAAGAGCCTGGGAGGAACTCCCATCACTGTCAGGGGTCAGAATCCCGGTCCGGGGAGACTCGCAAGCAGCGGTGTCGGCGGAGTTCAGATGGCTGACGTCTCGGTAGATATTGAAACGGGTGTGGTAAAGATGAACAGAATGGTGGCCGTACAGGACTGCGGTCTCATTATTAACCCGAAGCTCGCTGAAAGCCAGTGCTACGGGGGCATGATCATGGGGATCGGGTACGCCCTTTACGAAGAAAAGATTATGGATCCTGCCTCCGGCAGAATGCTGAATCCCAATATGGAGTTCTACAAGTTGGCAGGAAACGGAGACATTGGAGAACTGGTTGTCCACATGATGAACAGCGACGAGCATGACGGCAGAGGCGTGATTGGATTGGGGGAACCGCCAGTGATTTCCCCGGGGGCCGCAATCTCAAATGCGGTGGCGAACGCCATTGGTGTTCGAGTTCCATTTCTTCCCCTCACCCCCAATCGAGTGTTGGAGGCTCTTGCCTCGTGAGACCTTTTGAATACGTTTCCCCAAAGACGCTGCCTCAGGCAGTGGAACTCCTGAGTGGTTCGTGGGGTGAAACGGAGATTCTGGCAGGTGGAACTGACTTGATTTCACTTTTGAAGGATGATATCGTGACTCCCAGGCGTCTCGTGAATATCAAAGAGATAAAAGAACTCGGGTATGTCCGTTATGACCAGAAGTCCGGCCTACGTCTGGGCGCCCTTGTTACCATTCAGGAAATCCTGGATGACCCAGGAATTCGGGTGGACTACCCGGCGATTGCCGAGGCTGCAGAAGGGATTCTTAGCCCTCAGGTGAGGAGCACAGGCACCCTGGGCGGTGAACTCTGCCAGCGACCGAGATGCTGGTACTTTCGCAACGGCTTCGGGCTCCTGGCTCTGGGGAAAAACGGTACCTCGACGGTTGTGGACGGTGACAATCGTTATCATGCTATCCTGGGGAATTCCGGACCGGCGTACTTCGTTAGTCCCTCCATTCTCGCCCCTCCGCTTCTTGCCCTTGGAGCCAGCGTGCAGGTAGTTGGACCCAAGGGGAAGCGTGAAATTGGCATCGGGCAATTCTTCCGGATACCCACGACGAAGGGAGAGCGCGAGTTTAATCTGAAACCCGGTGAGATAGTCACCGAGGTCACCGTTCCACCCCCCGACGGCGCGCTGAGTGCCACGTATGAGATACGTGAGCGACAGGTACTGGGCTGGCCATTGGCTACGGCTTCCGTCAATATCAAGATCCGTTCGAAAAAAGTCCGGTGGGCCCGCGTCGTTTTGGGCCATGTTGCCCCCATCCCCTGGGATTCGCCGGAAGCGGCAGAGACTCTCCAGGGGGAAAAAGTCGACACTGCTCTGGCTGAATCCTCAGGAGGCAACGCTGTAAAACATGCCGTAGATCTCGGTCGAAACGGCTATAAGATCCACCTTGCAAGCGTGGCCGTAAAAAGGGCCGTCCTCCAGGCTACGAGACGGGAGAGACATGAGAACAGAGTCTGATCGTTTCAACACGGAACGCGCCAACATCTGTTCCCACCTGTGCTGGAAAGGGAAATACGTTCCTTTCAACCTTGAGACCGCCCACCTTCCATCTGTCGACGGCCATTTCTGGTGCGCATTTACTCAGACATGTATAGGACCCGATGGTAACCTGGCTGAACCGGGAGAGTGTTCCTCACCTCTGCGGTCATGCCATGAAACTGGCGGCCCTTGAATGAGACTTCTCCTGGTTCTCCTTTTCCTGACGCAACCCTTCCCAGCGCCAGGGGAAAGAACGAAACTCGAGAAGATCGGTCCCTTATCCGACACGACTATTTTCCAGGAAGTCCGTGGTGCCTTGCAATCAGAAGGCTACCGGATTGTTGGTGAGGACGGCGGCGTGATCTGTGAAATCTGGTTGCGAGACGAGGTTCCAGTGAGCGATGCCTCTCGCGTGTTCGGGGTCATCTATCAGCAGCTTCATGAATCGGTCCTCGTGGGCGTCATGTCATTTCCTGAAGGGAGCAGCGATTATCGGGGACAGTCGATAAGATCAGGAGTCTACACGCTCAGATACGAGTTGCTCCGCAACGATGGCAACCATATGGGAGTAGCACCCGCGAGAGATTTCGTTCTGCTTCTTCCTGTCGAAACAGACACGTCAGTGACAGCCAGGTTAACATACGATGAGCTTGTTTCCCAAAGCAAGATGGTGACCGGAACGAATCATCCTGCCGTTTTCAGTCTCACCTACCCCGAGTTCGAGGACGAACTGCCCCGGGTCTATGAGGACTACGAGGGTCATCTCATATTCCTGCTGAATATGAAGACTCATAAGGGAGAACAGGTGCCCATCGCCCTCGTGATCGTAGGGGAAGCCGAACAGTAAGATTCCTTCTCTCCAACTGCACGTTTCCTTCCCGTCCTTTTCTTGCGCAAGAAAAGGACCAAAATCTCAAGATCCTGTGGAGAACCTGTCGCTGACGAAACATTCGGCCTAGTTCTCGATTCGCTCAAGGGATCAATTTAACTCGCCTCGATTGTTATCGGGGACTCAGACAGAAATTGATCTCCTTCCTTGAGCTCGCCTCGAACATTTCCCTGCCCACCCCTCCCGACTGGTCGGGGGGCAGGCCGGGAGGCCAAATGCTTCCAAGGCGACAACATATAAGACAAAGTCTCCCTCTTGGTGCCGGTTTAGCGGCGCCATGAGTGGCCATAAAACAATTCAGCCAGGATCCAGGCTTGGCAAGGGCGAGGATAAGAACCAATTGCTGTTTGAGTCCGGCAGCTGGAGGACGAGTTTAATTGGTTCCCGAGGCCGTAGACAAGCCCGGCTGAATTGTTTTCCAGGCCGAGCTTCTTTTCCAGCGCTTTTCTTACGATTAAGAAAAGCGTGAAAAAAATAACCTCCTATATCTAAAACCTACCTTCGGAAACTGGCGGAACGCCCATCTTGCTGGCCTTTTCCTGTTCCTGGGCTAGGAAAAGCACACGGAAGTTCTGGAAACCTAATGTCTTTGCGATCAGGGAGCATACGTGTTACCTTCGTTAGAATTCATCTGATCCTTCCCCGTTCCGTGGTTCCCTCGAAATGTTGAGCAAACTGACACCGCTCAAAGAAGATCTCACCAGAATACTCGAAAGCTCCCGCGTTGTCTCGGATCTCGTGGAACTGATTACCTACGAATGCGACGGTCTCACCATGAGCAAGAGTCTGCCCGATCTCGTCGTTTACCCGACATCGACGGAGGAAGTAGTGGGCATTGTCAAAGCCTGTGCAAATCGAGGTGTGCCGTTCCTGGCCAGGGGAGCCGGCACAGGGTTAAGTGGCGGTGCCGTGGCCACCCACGGCGGTGTCATTATTCAGATGTCCCTCATGAACCGGATACTGCGGATCGATCTTGAAGACGAGATTGCGGTAGTCCAACCCGGCACCGTGAATTTGCACCTGTCGGATGAAACGTTGTCCGCCGGGTACCATTTCGCTCCTGATCCCTCCAGCCAGAAAGCCTGCACAATTGGCGGGAATGTTGCCGAAAATGCTGGAGGTCCGCACACGCTGAAATATGGCGTCACGACGAACCACATCCTTGGAATGAAAGTGGTACTTCCTTCTGGGGAACTGCTTGAGCTTGGCGGCCCTTTCGGCGAGGCGACGGGCTATGATCTTACTGGACTATTCGTCGGGTCGGAGGGGACATTCGGAGTAATCACGGAAATAACCGTTCGACTCATACGAAATCCCGAGTCTCACAGGACATTCCTGGCCACTTTCGATTCCATTGAACAGGCGTGCAATGCGGTATCCGGGATTATTAGCTCCAGCATTATACCTGCAGCACTCGAGCTGATGGACAATCTAGTTATCCGGGCGATTGAGAGCCATCTCAAGGCTGGTTTTCCCACGGAAGCCGAAGCAATTCTGCTCATCGAGATAGACGGCATTGAGACGGTTCTTGAGGAGGAAGAAAAGGAAATCGAGAGAATCTGTCGAGCAGAAAGAGCGGTGAAAGTTCAACTCACAGGGTTGGAAGAAGAAAGACAACGTTTATGGCGAGGGAGAAAGGAAGCCATCGGCGCCCTTGGAAAGATAACCCCCGCATTCTATACGAACGACGGAGTTGTTCCGAGGTCGAAACTGCCCCGGATTCTAAGATCCGATGTTGAAATAGGAGAAAAGTACGGACTCAGAGTCGCTCATGTCTGTCACGCGGGAGACGGCAATATTCATCCTATCATCCTCTACAATCCAGATCACCCCAAAGAAGTGGAAGCTGCTCTGAGAATCTCAGAGGAAATTCTGAAGGAATGCGTTGATCTCGGCGGAGCCCTTACGGGAGAGCATGGAATAGGGGCAGAAAAGAAGGAATATTTTCATCTCATGTTTTCAGAGGATGACCAGAGTCAGATGATGCGTTTATGGGATCTGTTTAATCCCGAATCCCTCCTGAATCCGGAAAAGATCTTCCCCAACGGATCAAGATGCGGAGAGGTCGGTTTCAGCAGAAACCTGTCGGGGAGCGGATGGCTGTGACCGACGTTGAACTGCTCGAAAAAAAACTGGGCCAGGTCTTCTCGAATGACCAGCTTTCTCCCTCCAATTCTCATCTGTCAACCCACTTCACCGCTCACCCCGTCGAACCCGGACAGGTATCTGAACTGGTCAAATTGGCGGGAAAAGAAAAACTCACGCTTCTTCCCATCGGTGGAGCAACGAGACTCTACAAAGCGGGGAAGTCAATGGACGTGGCTGTGTCCCTCTCCAATCTTGCTCCCACAATGGAGCATTCGCCAGAAGATCTCACCGTTACCGTGGTCGCAGGCATGGCCTTCACCAGCGTTCAGGAAAAATTGCTAGAATCGGGTCAAATGATTCCATTGGATCCACCATCAACCACGCGTTCAACGATCGGAGGAATCGTTGCGGCGAATGCCTTCGGGCCCCGCCGGCACAGGTACGGATCTGCCAGGGACTGGGTAACGGAGACCGTGCTTGTAAACGACAGAGGAAGCGCCGTGAGATCGGGAGCAAAAGTTGTGAAAAACGTCAGTGGGTATGATCTCAACAAGCTTTACATAGGATCCAGAGGCACCCTCGGAATACTGCTGAATATTACTCTTAAACTGAATCCTGTACCTCAGAACAGAGTCTACTTCACCAGCCGGTTTCCTTCAGTTGAAAGTGCTCTTAACATGGCGAACCGCATTAGAAATCACTCACTGTCGGTGGAATCACTGACGATCATCAGTGGAGAATGGAGTCCTAATCCCGGCGAAGATTGGACACTGTTATTGGAACTTGGCGGTTCACAGCGGAGCCTCCAGAAACAGGAAACGATCGTCCACTCTTTCAGTGATGGATCAGGCCAGGACTTCATTCGTGCATCCGAAGACGAAACGCGCGTGATTCGGGAGCGGATAAATCGGGTAGACGGTTCCGACCGTTACCGGGTCAGGATTTCATTCAGCAAGAGACAGCTGAAGTCATTCCTGCAGACCGGGACGTTAAGAAAAACGGAGGCGGTGTCGGCCAAGATATTCCCCGGTATAGGTATTTGCTATGTTGAACTCCCGGGCAATTCTGATCGACCGGATCGGTGGTTGCGAGAAATCATCGGGGAGGTTCGATCCCGCGGGGGGTCGGCCGAATTCGAGTCACTGCCGGATGATGCACCATTCGAAAGATGGCCCCTGCTCCCCGCATCATTTCCCTGGATGAAGAAGATCAAGGAGGGCCTGGATCCTCAGGGTATTTTCGCCCCCGGCACATTTGTGGGAGGGATCTAGTGGAGCCGGACATAGTGTCAAATCCCCTGGCTCAAGTCTTTGGAGACGAAGAGAAGCGCCAGCTTTGGGAATGCACCCACTGCGGTTTCTGTCTTCCTGCCTGTCCCACCTATACCCTGAACGGAATGGAGGTGGATTCGCCCCGTGGCCGGCTGTACATGATGGAAGCGGCCATGAACGACCGCATCCCCATGACCGCCCCCTTCTTTGAACACATCAATTTCTGTCTCTCCTGCCTCGCCTGCGAAACGGCCTGTCCATCGGGAGTTGAATTTGGCCATCTTATGGAGAAGACACGGGCGACCGTAATGCACTACGAACCCCGATCCAGGGTGTCCAGATGGATGACATCTTTTCTTTTGACCCAGGTCGTCCCTTCGAACTACGCGCTGTCAGTTCTCACGAAACTGTTAGCAATCTATCAGCGGACCGGTGCACAATGGCTTGTGAGACAGACACCCCTGCACAGGCTCCTGTCCAGGCGACTACAAATCCTGGAGAGCTCAACGCCCGCAGCACCTCTGAGGTCCTTCTCGGGCGGAAAACGGCGAGTTTTCCACTCGCGCGGCGAGAAAAGAGGTGAAGTGGCCCTCTTCACGGGCTGCGTTATGAATCACCTCTTTCCTGACGTTCATCTGAGCACGATCCGACTCCTTACCTGGCATGGCTATGATGTGGTGGTGCCTGGGGGGCAGACATGCTGTGGGGCGCTTCACGTTCATGCGGGGGACAGCGAGACTGCGCATCGCCTGGCCGGAACCAACCTCTCTGTTTTCAGTGGCGCAACAGTCGATACCATTATCGTGAACGCGGCCGGATGCGGAGCACATCTGAAAAACTATACCAGGTTTCCAGGACACAACAATGCCGCCTCATTTGCCGGGAAGATTAAGGATTTGTCGGAATTCCTGGCAGGCGTTGACCTAGTCCTGCCGGGAAACTCCATGGATATGAGCGTCGTTTACGATGAAGCCTGTCATCTCGTTCATGGCCAGGGAATCTCAGAGGAGCCCAGAAAGTTGCTTGAAACTCTTCCGGGCGTGACGGTGCTTCCCTTAAAGGAAGCGGACAGATGCTGCGGGAGTGCCGGAAGCTATACTCTTACTCAGACGGATGCATCCCTGGAGCTGCTGGAAAGAAAAATGGATTTCATTGAAGCCGCCTCTCCTGATGCCGTGGTTACAGCGAACCCCGGCTGTCAGATCCAACTGGAATGGGGCATCCGGAGGCGTCATCTGAAAACCTCAGTTTTGCACTTTGCGAGTCTGCTGGACCGGGCCTACTGGAACGATTCAGGCTACTTATAACCTGTTTAATTGGCCGCGAAGAACGCTAAGAATCATACGGTTAAGTGCTCAGGTATTAACTTGTGAGAGTGGCAAAATGCTCGAATGTCTGGTTAGATGAACAGCCGAGATGCTCAGCCTGAAATCCTCTGCGTGTTTTAGCGCACTTAGCGGCTTCCTGGCTGCAAAAAAGAGCCCCGTCAAAACTGCCCTCGAGAAAGCCTTGTTCCTCTGAAGAGCACGCCTTATTAACGGGGCTCTTTATGAGAGTTTAACTTCTAAAACCAAACTTGTCAACACCCATTTTGCCGATTTTTTTCACTTGGCCAGATATTGACGGGCCATCCGTTCGCCCTCTTCAAAATCGACCTTTGAAAGAAAGATCGCGCCCGTTCCAAATAGAATCAGAATGGCCAGAATACCCAGCCGGGCGCTGTCCGTCAGCAGGGTAACCGTCCCCATCATTGCGGGTCCCAATACGGCGGCAAACTTCCCCAGCATATTGTAGAATCCAAAGAATTGGGCGGCTTTCTCCTCTGGAATGATCCGGAAATAGAGACTCCTGCTCAACGCCTGAATCCCTCCCTGAAAAAGTCCCACGACTACCGCCAACACATAGAAATGCCACTCGTCAGCCATGAAATAGGCCAGAATCGTAATAAAACTGTAAGCCAGAATGCCAACCATCACTGCCTGCTTCGTTCCTATCTTAGTGGCAAACCAGCCGTAGACCAGGGCTGCAGGGAAGGCCACAAACTGAACAACCAGCAAGGCAGTAAGTAAGACGCTGTTCGAAAAATTCAGCGATTTTCCATAATCCACAGCCATCTTGACAATGGTGTCTACCCCATCGATGTAAAACCAGTACGCAAGGAGGAACATGCCCACAACCTTGAGGTGCCGTATATGTAACAGGGTGTTCCTGAGCTGGCTCCATCCCAACGTGATAGCTTTTTTCAAGGGCACGGCACTGTATATTTTGGGTTCTTCTACAAAAATGAACACAGGAACAGAGAAGACTGCCCACCAGACAGCGACGGTGACAAAAGAGAGCTTAATGGCTACGGTGGAATCGGGAATCCCAAATGATTCAGGTCGCAGATACATAACGACATTCAGAAGGAAAAGAATTCCTCCACCCACATATCCCAGTGCGAATCCCAGGGAGGAGACCTGGTCAGCCTCACCCTTAGACGCTACTCCCGGAAGGAGCGAATCATAGAAAATATTTCCACCCGAAAAACCGACTGCTGCACCCACGTAGATGAGGACGGCCAGTTGCCAGAATCCCTGGTCGACCATCCAGAGCCCTCCTGTCATAACGATGCCCAGCAAAGCAAAGACAGCGAGAAACTTCTTCTTCGCCGTCCCGCGGTCCGCGATGGCGCCCAGCAAGGGAGCCAGAAGAGCAACGATGACAGCAGCAGCCGAATTTGCCATACCGAGATAGAAGGTACTTTCGGAAGGATTATCCGGGTTGGCCCAGTATTCTTTGAAAAAGATAGGGAAAAAGCCCGCCATCACGGTGGTGGCGAATGCGGAGTTGGCCCAGTCATACAACGCCCAACTCCAGATCATCTTCCTCTTTCCTTTCATATCAATTCAGACTCTTCACCACATTTGGTGATAAATGGATATGGACAACGAGTAGGCCAGAGTGCTCCAGGTGAATCGAGTCAGAAAAGGGACGTCGACCCTTGCCTCCACCTCAAAAGGGATCGGTCCTATCTTCTTCAAAGGATGATAGTTGTGGAAAAGAATGCTCGCGCTCTGGACAAGGCTTGAGGTCCTGGTACTGTAACCGAGACGCTCTTCGGTTTCCCCTTCCATCCACTCGTCCCAATCATCGCTTCCTGAATTGTAGCGGTCCCTTAGCTTGAATCGCCAGCTCTGTCCCGCGCTTACAGATAAACGATCCGGAACGATTTCAAGAAAACCGAAAATCGTGGCAGAAAGGACATCCCCGGGTTTGTGCCGGTACACTCTCCCCAGTCGTCCGAGTATGGCGTCGTGATCCAGAGTGTGGGTTTCCCGCGGCGTCACGCGGGTCCAGAAATTGTCCTCGATGTTCAGCCAGTACTGGATTTGCCAGTTGATTCGAGTCAACCGCCTCACTATTTGACGATAGAATTCGCCGAACAGTGAAAACTGCCATTGGGTAACACCCTTACCCAATGACAACTGGTTGAATTGAGAGGGGCGTCCCGTTGAATCCAGATCCGACGGATCGAACCGTCCGATGGTTCTACCGGTGGAAGCCTCCAATCCTACGCTGCCATAGACGGACAATATGGATTCTCCCGACCACGCCGGGGAACCGTAAAGAAGAACAATCAACGCCCATCGTATATCTCCCAGCCCGGAAGTCGACCTGTCCGGGTGATAGAAGTTCATCAACGAGTCGACAATCTGATCCGCGGTGAGACTGTCTTGGCCCGTTTCTTTCCAGCTCCATGTGTTGCTTACGGAGTACGTCGTGAAATATGGGATTTCCATGAGAAATGTAAGTCGTCTGGCAATGCCGTGTTCCAGGGCAAATGAGACTTCCCTCCGAACCCGCTCTCTTTGGGGATTGGTGATGTAGCCTGCAATCACCGAAGAATCAGCACCGTAAAAAGGAGCGCTCACTGTGAAGAATTCGTCGGGGAAACCTTTCTCCCCGCCTTTGCCAACCCACGTATCCGTGGATATAGACCGATGGAAAGAGATTCTCCAGACGTTTTCCGGCAGCGTAAAGTGAGTTTGACACAAAACCACAGAGCTCAGAGAGAAAAGAACAAATATGAGACAAATCATAGAAAGGCTTTTCAAATCAACTTCCACCAGTTATCGAGTGAATATGGACTGCATCATCTCCCGATGATGCTGAACCATCAGGAGATGGTTCACTCCATAAAACATATTCTCCGTTCTCTCCGTCCCGTTCACATCGGGATGTGATTAATCAATAAAGCAGGAACTTCTTGCGAAATTGACTGAACTTCATCACATCATGAGACCAGGTGGCGGGAAGCTTGAAAGGATCTCTTTCCTGAGCCAGGAAGATTCTCAAGTAATCATGACCATAAAGTTTATCCACGTAGGCCTCATCCTCCCACCGAAATCTTCGGGGGTAATGAGCCGATACAACAGACAATATGGTGGCGGCTGTGAGGATGGGAGAGAACTTCTCCCGGTCTGTAATGAGGATTCGAACGCCTCCACATTTCTCCCCGCGGTAGCGAGGGCGCGAAACAATGGTCGAGAGGGAATCAGGATTGAATACGGCCGGGGAGAATTCAACTCCTTCCAAACCCTTTCTCCTCAAGCTCTCGACAATTATCTTCTCTCGAATCCACGGGGCTCCGACCAGAAGATACGGGCTGTCTGTTCCCACGCCGCAAGACAGATTTGTTCCCTCGATAAGCCCCATTCCCATATATGCCAATAGAGTAGTCAGGTCCGGTATGTTCGTCGCCACATGTACCCAGGGGATACCCGTTTCATCCATCCACATCTCCCGCTTCCAGTTCACCATGGGCACAACGTTGAGTGCAACCCGGTCGCCCTGACGAATCCACCCCGATTCGTTGATCATGATCGAATATTCACCAACTGTGAGACCGTGACGGATGGGGACGAGATGATATCCCAGGTATGACTGATACTGTGAACGGACGATGGGTCCATCGATGACAATACCATTCATCGGATTCGGCCTGTCGAGGACCATAACAGCAATGTCAAGAAACGCTGCGATCTCCATGACCTTGGTCGCCGTCGTCATAAAACTGAAAAACCGTGTGCCCGGATCCTGGAAATCCACAAGGATGAGATCCACCTTCGCAAGATCGTTGATTTTCGGCCTCATTTCCCCTCCCCACAACCGCCTCACGGGGGCCCCGTGAAACGATTCGTAGCCCGCCTCTGCAACGGTGACCTCCTGAGTGGCGTTCGCCAGAAATCCGTGTTGCGGTGTAAAGATGACTTCTACCTGAATTTCTTCCCCCCGGGATGCAAGGAGATCGAGAAGATGAATACCTTCACGGTTTACCGATGTCTGATTCGTCAGGATCGCCAGATTCAAACCTGACAGCGGCTTGAACTGCATTTCTTGCAGGACATCCAGACCCGTGAAAACCCCGGGATAAAACTCGAGCTCCGGAACAGACGTAACGCTTGAGTTTTCAAAATCCTGTGATCTGCTCAAACCCGTTAGTATTAAAATAGCGGTAAATAGGTGAAACAGATGAATCGTCACTTTAGGCATCTCTTAGATCTTGGGACAGCCATTCGATCAATCGTGACACAATAATCATCGTCCCCATTCCCATTACCGTGAACCACGGCCAGGCGATTTCAGTGAGACCCCTGACGAGGCTTATGACGACCAGTGAGGAAACAAACCCGATCACAACGGAAGTTTGTCTGAAGCGGCGTTTCGCCCGTCCCAGCACGAAGAACCCAAGAAGTCCCCCATATGTGAATGAGGCGATTGTCAGCCCCACTTCAACAAGAGGACTTTTCTGAGAGGTAAAAAGAGAGGCACCACCGATAAGGACCAATGCCCAGAAAACCGAAAGGAGCCGGGACACGGCCAGATTGTACCTTTCGGGGCGTGCCGATTTGATCCAATCGGTTAGGGTCGATGAGGCAAGAGCGTTGATTGAGGAGCTGAGGGTCGACATGGCCGCTGAAAAGATTGCAGCAAGAATGAGACCGGTCAACCCGACGGGAATTGCCTCAACCATGAACTTTGAAAAGACTTCGTTGGAATTGATCTCCTCCCCCCCGTACAGCACCCAGAGACCAGAACCCAGTACCAGGAAAATGGCAAACTGAAAGAAGACCAGAAAGCCGCTTCCAATTAATGCTTTCCGCCCGGCAACCACATCACGTGCCGCCATCAGCCGTTGGACCATCAGGTGATCCGTACCGTGGGAGGCCATGGAGAGGAAAACTCCCCCCAGAACAGCGGTAATGAAGTGATAGGGATGAAAGAGGATGTCTCTTATTCCCCCGTGAATTGAAAGGTGAAATAGACGGAGTTTTCCGGCGGCGCCAGCAGACTGAAAAATGGCTCCCCAGCCGCCATCGACAAGGCTGTGAATGGTCATAAAGGCAACAAGAGCACCCACCAGATATATCCCAAACTGGATTGAATCGGCCCAGATGACGGACCGGATGCCGCCGACCAGGGTGTAAATCAAAGTAAATATGCCTATGACAAGAATTGAAAAGGGGTATGACCAGCCGGTAATGAGCGCCAGAGGAATTGCTGTCATGAACAGGCGAACACCATCGGCAAGAATGCGGGTAATAAGAAAAACCAGCGAGGTCAAGCGCTGGACTCCGGGTCCCCACCTGTTCAGAATGAATTCATAAGTCGATTCGATTCCCTGCTCGAAATAGTGTGGAAGTAGAAGTCTGGCAACGACCCATCTTCCGAGAATATACCCGATGGCGAGTTGCAGAAAGCCCAGATCGGACTGGTAAGCGATCCCCGGTACGCTCAAGAAAGTGAGCACGGAAGTTTCGGTGGCCACCACCGAGAGCATAATCATCCACCATGGGAGGTTTCTGTCCGCCAGGAAAAAACTCTGGGCCGAAGTTTGCTTTCGACCCGCCCAGAGGGCTATTCCGGTTACAACCGTCAGGTATGCAAAAAGGACGATGAAGTCGAGAGGGTGCATGCGCTATCCTGCGACGGGGTAATTGAAGGCCAACCGGGATCAGGGAACCAGGACTGCCTTCATGACGGCGCTATAGAACTGGCGGCGGACTTCATACATCCCCCCTCTTTCCCGGGTGGGATGTACCCTGTTTGTCAAAAGAATGACCGCGATTCTCCGATTGGGGTCAATCCAGAGCGACGTTCCCGTGAACCCGAGATGACCAAAAGAGCCGTCCGTGAAGTAGTCACCAGCCGAACTCAAGGAATCGGACGGCGTATCCCAACCCAATGCCCGTGTACTCCCAGGCGGAATGTCTTTCCTGTGGGTGAACTTGTCAACAGTAGCTTTCTTGAAATAACGCCGGCCTCCAAAGAGTCCCCCGTCCATCATCATCTGTGTATACTGGGCCAGATCGCTTGCGGTTGAGAAAAGTCCAGCATGTCCCGCCACGCCACCCAACCACCAGGCATTCTCATCATGAACGACGCCATGAACCACCCCTTTACGATAAACGGAGTCCACTTCTGTGGGAACAATTTCGGGCAGGTAACCGGACTCAGGCCGGTAAAACGTCCGCCGCATCCCGAGAGGCTGGTAGATCCAACTTCTGCTCAGGTCGTCCAATGTTCGCCCCGTTACTTTTTCTATGATGGAGCCCACGAGGATCATTCCGAGATCACTGTAGACGGTGCTGTCCCCGGGCGGGTATTCCAGCTCCATATCAATAATCGTCGGGACCACTTCGTCAGGGGGCACGCCTTGTTCGAAAAATCGGACATAGGGTGGAAGTCCCGACGAATGCGTCAACAGATGTTGAATGGTAACGTTTTCTTTGCCGTTACCCACAAACTGAGGAAAGAAATCGCGAACGGGCTCATCGACAGGAAGCAGTTTTTTCTCCACAAGGTTCATCACCAGCGGTGTGGTGGCAACAACCTTCGTCAGGGACGCAAGGTCATAGATAGTATTCTCTCGAACAACAGGCGATCCCGGATCATAGGTCTGCCTGCCTGTTTGGTAGGACCAGAGCAGTTCGCCCTCCTTTATGACCACTGTCTGGGCACCGGGAAAAATGGAATCTTCGATAGCCGATTCGAGGACTTCCTTTGCTTCCGAAAAATCAGGGACGGTTGCTGCCGGTGTGAGCATTTTTCGCCCCATCACAGTCATTCCATGCCCTAATCTGAACGCAGGACTGAGTTGCACAGGGAGTTTTCCCGTAATGGGAGCTACTCCGAATATCCCCCCGGCCATGGCATATTGAGACACACTTCCGTATCCATATCCACAGAGGTATGTCCCGATCTCATCAACGTCCTGCAGATAAGGACTGCCGAAAGATAGAGTGACCATGGGAATGCCCATATTCTGCAGGTGGGTAATCGTACCTCGATGGGATTCATCAATTGTTACCGTCCCAAGGTTCATTCTGACCCTGATCCACAGGGAACAAAGAATGAAGT
>JAZGBI010000060.1 GCA_036476315.1 Candidatus Neomarinimicrobiota bacterium
AGTGGGTGTCACTGCCAGTTCCCAGCTACGAGTACTTCTGTGAATCGCATGAAAGCTCAATTCGGCCATTTGCCGGATACAGGAAACTGCCAGGCACTGGTGGTGATACCTCGAAGATGGTTGATCGGCATCGAGTTGCACGGCAGCTAGGAGTATTCCTCGCAAGATTACACTCTTATCCTGTTGACAAAGCCAGAAAAGCGGGCGTAGCGGAAGCACGTGACCTGGTTGCGCACTGGCGGGACAAGTCCCGCGAACAGCTGAGAATGCTGAATGGTCTAAACGTGAATCTGGATCTCTTGCGTCGCTACCTTGAGAAAGATACGCCTGTGTCATTCCAAGGGTCGCCGAGTCTAGTCCACAATGACCTGTGGGCAGCGCATATTCTAGTTGACACTTGTTCGGGAGGGGTGAGTGGGGTTATTGATTGGGGCGACGCTGTTATAGGCGACCCCGCGATAGATTTTGCCTGCCTGTACACCTGGTATGGGGAGAGTTGGCTGGAAAACGTTCTGGCGCATTACACCGGCAAGTTGGACGCGGAGGTGATTTCCCGGTCACGCTATCTGGCGACGTGTGTGGCCATTCATTCCATCACGCTTGGTCGAGACCTGGGTCGCGTCCAATGGGTCGAGACTGGGTATGCGGCTTTGGAGTTGGTCCTTGCCACCTGAAGCGAGGTGGATTGGTAGTCCTGCCCATTGTTGCAAACCCTTGCAACAGGATGAAATGACTTGTCAGAAAAGGATGGCGGCTGACCATTTGACTCTGCTTGACTCAATTTGACGAAAACTATTCTACAATGAGTGTCAGCTTTCAGTGAAAGACCCCCCACCCCCTAGGGGTATTTCAATTAGCCTTTTCTTCCTTGAAAAGCATATGTTGATTTCTATTTAATGGTCGATCCCACCCCGAAATAGGGGGCATTTGAAAATTACCATGATTTCGCATCAAAGGATATCAAGTCCTATTCACTATCAGTGTAACTTCCGATATTGTTGAAGTTACACCGATACTGAAAAAACGGTATGACTCAGGTACGACAACTTTTGGTCAAAATATGCATATTTGTTCACATTTATGAAATGAAAAGGGGGTGACTGGAATCACCCCGTTCTTGTTACTTTCTCGTCGAGGATCTTCAGTACCGGAGGCCGGACTTGAACCGGCACGGCCCTTCTGGGCCAGCGGATTTTAAGTCCGCTGTACCACCGACGAACCCCCCCCAAATTTCCACCGGTTTGCCACCTGAAGGTGGTGGAAAAAAGTCCAAAATGGATTTCAGAGAAATTACCCGGAAGGCCTTGAAAAAGCGGCGTAGGAAGTGACAGGATCAACCTACCGTTGCAAAGCCAATGAGATCTAAGCTCAAGATCAGAACCCAGCGTTAGACAAGAAAGGAGAACAGCAATGAACTGCATCGAAGAAGTTGGTCACACACTTACTGAAATAAAGGCGCTCATCCGACACAATGATTTCGTGTTGGAGAAAGTCCTCGCCGAGCCAATTACGGAGTGGGACAGAGCGATCTATGGTGTCTACACTCTGAATCGGATTCTTGGCGAACAAATGGACAGGGCAATTACCGAATTTGAAGAAAAAACGATGGCCGCCACTTCTGACAAAGAAATGACATGAACGTGAAGCGCTTAGCACAAAAGGCCTGCGCTACCGGAATTCGGGTATCTTTTCTGGTGTCTGGATAGGCAAGGATCTTTCGCTGACCATTGAAAGGATTTGACAAAATCGGCATGGTGATCCTCACGAAAGCAAAGATGGACCGATCACGGCTGGCTCTCAGGCCCTCGAAGAAGGATCCTCGCAAGAAGCGCTGGCAGAGAGTTTCAGAGCCGGAGGCTGGAAAGGACATAAGACGAGCGAAACTCAAGGGATTGCAGTTCGAGTTTAGAAGAGAAGGAAATCGATGGAAGGTGTACCACGATGGTATCTTTGTTGACAGTTTGCCCGCCGGACTACCAAGGGAGCGGTCGCGAGATATCATTAGGAAACGGACCAAACAGTGGGCCAACATAGCATCGCGTCGATTTCTGCGCCCCGGAAACTGGACATTTGCCACCCGAGAACGGAGAATTGGATTTGGCCAGTACGCAAACCGTAAATGGAGCGATCCTGAAGTCAGCCCTGATTACCTGTATTGGTTGGCGTTCAGAGCAGGACGCTCCATAAAGTATGACGTTCCCGATTGGGCTCCAAAGATGGCACGCAAAGAGTTAGACTACCGCGAGCAGCAATTTCAGAAGCGCAGAGGGCTGAAGAAAGGCAAAGCCCGTTTCATATGGCACCCCGGGATTAGAGGAGGGACGTTCTATATCGATAGACAAGGAAAGGTTCGATATGGCCGCAACCTCGGAACTGCCGGACGATACAAAGTGAAGAAAGTCGGGGATTATGTCAAAGGCGACCGAGTCTACATCGGAAGAGCCTCGAAAAAGATTACGGGAAAAGTTCTGGCGTATTACCGATCAAGCAACAAGTACCTGGTTCAATTCGGAACCGTCTCCGGCAAGAGACTCACGGGTCTGTACGATCCGTGGGATCTGAGCGAGCCAATTAGTCAACTCCGATCTAAACCTGAGGTAGCAGACACATGAGCAGGATCTGGATTAATCCATGACAAAGCAATGGACAACACGCCGACCTTTTGCCAAACTCATCTTCCATACGAAGAAACGACGTGCGTTTGCTATTGGGGGTGGAGCGGACGCTATGGATCTCAACGCGACAAAAAACGTGGTCAGCATAACAACCACGAACTCCATTCACGAGATAGCGGGAACTTTCAACATTGATCTTATTTACCGACGGGACAAAGCAGGCAATCCCGTCTACTATGAAATGATCCAACCGCTGGACATAGTGGATATTTGGCTATCAAAAAGAACGAGCACCATGGTCGGTATTATAGATACAGTATCCAAACCCACCACCATGTCAGATAGGGGGCCACAGCGGAGGGTGAGAATAACGGGACGATCCCTGGGAGCTATCTGGCTTTTCGATTTGATCAAATTCTTTAAGGGAGCGATCAATCTTCCCCCCAAACTACAACAACGAAATTTGCAGCTGCAGCAGGGAGCAATTAAGTTGGAATTCTATGGCGAATCTCCAATAGAAGCAGTTACCACGCTTTATGAAAAACTTCCCGCTCTCGAGATCAAGCTCAAAGAGGCAGTGCTCAAGGATTTCATCGATGTCGGAACGGAACTGTTTGGAAGAAAGGGTGAGACCATCTACAACATGGGACTATCAGGATATAGCGGCACCATGTTCCAGTACTTCCGTAAATACGTCGCTGCACCCTTCAACGAGCTGTGGACAGACTCAAAAGATGGAAAGCTCTACCTCAGAATGCGCCCGACCCCTTTTGGCATGTTCGGCGATGAAGAGATCATAGAGAGAAAATCAAAAGCTACAGGGGCGATCGGCTGGCGCCACATTAGAAACTGGATAGATAGGGAATCCTATCACACCGTAACGCCGGACATGGTACGCGAAGAGAATCTCCGGCGGTCTCATGCCAGAGCGTACTCCATTTTTGTCGTACTCCCGGGAGACCCCTTTGTCGGCAATGAGAACCCATATACGACATTCCCTCCCTTGATCGAACCAGACCTCTACGCCGAAGTTGGAAGCCGGGACTATGCCATGAGACTTGATTATTTACCCGTTGAAAATCGGGATTTAGTCCCTGGCTCAGGTGGTACAATAGAGAAATTCAAGTTCTATCGAAACAAACTATATCTCTGGAACAAGGATAACCATCGCCTCGAAGAAGGAGCCATGACCATCCGTGGAGATGCTGACATCCGCGTCGGAGACAAAGTAAAACGGAGCGATACAGACATGACCTATTATGTGGAATCGGTATCTAACCAGTGGCAGTTCGGCATTCCCATGACCACGTCTCTCGATCTCACCAGGGGAGCCACCGACAAGTACAAACAGACGCTGTGTGACCAAGGGCTTGAATTCTTAAAGACGGTGCCGTGATGATCGATTCACCAGGACTCGTGCTTGCCATAGTAACCGCCGTGAAGCCGGAACTTCATGCAGTTGATATCGAGTTCCGCGACGACGTTGAGATCATGCCGAGCGTAGGTGTTCTGGAGCGCGTGAACTGGAATC
Organism: Candidatus Neomarinimicrobiota bacterium; assembly: GCA_036476315.1. Lineage (NCBI taxonomy): Bacteria > Pseudomonadati > Fidelibacterota > Fidelibacterota bacterium. The sequence goes on from JAZGBI010000060.1 coordinate 4,147, forward strand.
TCAAGGTGGGATCCCAGAACACAGCCTCAATTGACTCTGACGTTCAGTAATGAAATTTGATACCTATGAAACACCGGACATTTTTGATACCTATGAAACCCAATCACTCATTGGGAGCGACATATGCGTTGCAAAGCACTAAGAACGGATGGAAAAACACCCTGCAGAGCCCACGCGATCCGGGGCAAAGACGTGTGCAGGTGTCATGGTGGACTGACTCCGGTGAAACACGGACTCTATTCCAAATATGCTCCCCCCTCCCTGAAAAGGAAAATTGAAGAGGCGGAAAAGAATCCGGAGGTTCAACTGATTGAGACACAGATTTTGTTTCAGACCGGCCTTCTTCTCGAATTCCTCAGCGACATGAAAGAGAATGGGCGCCATGTTGATGCCGAAACGGTAAGTTCCCTACTGAAAATATCGCATACCATTTCGACTTCGATTGAAAAAAACTGGCGCATAGAAAAAGAGACGAGGGAAATCTTGGGAGAGGAGTTGATCAATCGATTCATTGACAAAGTCGTTAGCGTTTTGAAGGAGATTGTACGTGATGAACGTATACCTCGAAAGGGAATTACTCACGAGCTTGCAAAAAGAATTGCGGCTCAGGCAAGGACCAGATGGGACTCAATCGACGGCAACAGATAGCCACATCTGGGCAATTCAACCTGTCCCAGTTCTCGAGTTCGCGAGCGACTATCTGGGTCTCGATACTCTTTCGGACGCACAACTGAAAGTGCTGAACAGCACTTTTGGTGACGATCCGGAACATACCTTTTTCCAGATCGAACAGGCCATCCTCAGAATAGGCCAGGGGGGAGGAAAGAACTTTACCTGTACGATCGCGGTGGTATACGCCATTTACCTCTGGTGCTGTCTGAGGGACCCCCACGAGTACTTCAACCTTGAGCCGTACGAAACATTTGATATCTTGAACTTCAGCCAGGTAAACGAACAGCAGGCCAGAAACGTGTTCTTCAAGGGATTAACTGCCGTCATGAAGAACACGAAGGACCCGGAAACAGGAGAAAACTGGTTTACCAAGTATATGGGATTTCAGATTAAGGAATTTGGGAGGGGGAACATCAAAGAAAAACAACTGACCATCCCGAGCCGACACGCAAATCGGGGAGGAATTAGCGTTTTCTGTCTCGACTCCCGGGCTCAGGCCGTAGAGGGATACCTGATTTGGATCTTCATCATGGATGAGCCCTCCAGAGCGAACACGCCCATTATGTACGCAAAGGCGCGGCACCAATTTGAGACGGCTTACACGAACTCCAAGACCCGATTCCCCATGCACCACCGGCTCGGAGTGGTTTTCGCCTATCCCGAGCAGGAGACCAACGACTTGCTGGTCGAACTCTTCGACCGTTATTCCCAAGCCCCGGCAGAAAACAAACAGGAGATCGTTGAAGGCGTGCTGACCGCGTGGTACCATACCTACGTTTTCAACCCCAAGGATCGAGAAGCTAAGAAGGCCGAGTACGAAAGGGATTACAAGACGGACCCGATCGACGCGAACCGAAGATGGCGAGCGATCGTCCCTCCGAACATTTTCGGGTTTTTCATGCCTCACATGGGGAAGATCGCGGACTGCGCCAACCCCAATTTGCCGCAACCGGTCCAGTACAAGAAGACCATTACCCGGCGAAAAGTGAAAGTGAGGGGGAAAGGTCGAGTGGTCGATTTTACCGCACTTGAACTATTGGATATCAAGGGAGATGAGAGAGACAGGCGATGGGGCGGCGACTTCGCGGTGAAGAAAGATCGATTAGTACTTGTGGGGGGATACAATGAACCATTGACGACCCCGATCACGGATCTCACAGTAAGACTTCGGGATCCAGAGACTGGAAAAGAAATTGAGGAAACCATTACGATAGAGAGCTACCCAATAGTGGATATCATTTTGATCTGGGAACCCACGAAGAACCATCCCATAGATTTCGTCAACGTCGAGGACACAATCACGGGCCTTTTTGAAAACCAGTTTCCCAACTCTCGATCACTGCACTTTGATCGCTGGAACACGGAAAGCATTAGACAGAAACTTCTTGACCTTGGGATTTACGACTGTGAGACCCTGGCATTTTCAA
>JAZGBI010000061.1 GCA_036476315.1 Candidatus Neomarinimicrobiota bacterium
CAGGGAGGATGATGCATCATGAGTCAAAAGGAAATCCTGGACGTTACTGAAGCGGAAATCGCAGTTCACTGGCAAGAAGAAGACTATATCAGTCCATCCGAGCGATTTGTAGGCCAGGCCAACGTGACTGACCCGGATATCTACGAGCGATTCAGTTTGGAAAATTTTCCCGACTGCTTCAAGGAATATGCCGACATGCTCACTTGGTATGAGCCCTGGCATACCATGCTCGATTCAAGTGACGCGCCCTTCTGGAAATGGTTTGTGGGTGGCAAAATAAATGCAAGTTACAACTGTGTCGATCGACACCTGGAAAAGTACAAGAACAAAGCCGCGATTATTTATGTACCTGAACCGGAGAATGAACATCACGTGGCGGTGACGTATCAGGAACTCTACATAAGGGTAAATGAGATGGCGGCACTCCTTAGAGACTTTGCCGGACTTAAGGCTGGCGATAGAGTCACGCTGCATATGCCCATGGTTCCGGAACTCCCCATCACCATGCTCGCTTGCGCCAGACTGGGTGTCATTCATTCGATGGTGTACGGAGGATTTAGTGGCAAGGCATGTGGTGAAAGAATCGCAGACTCTGGGAGTCGAACGTTGATCACCATCGACGGATACTACCGGAATGGTAAACTGCTCGATCATAAGATCCAGGCTGACTTTGCCTTGGAGACAGCGGAAAAGGGAGGTCAAACTGTCGACAAAATCCTCGTCTGGAGACGTTATCCCGGGAAGTATGTCTCCAAGTCACCCATGGTAAAAGGACGTGACTACTTCCTGGATGAGGTGCTAAAGGAGTATTCCCGCCAAAAAGTCGACCCGGTACCGATGCTGGCTGAGGATCCTCTGTTTATCATGTACACGAGCGGCTCGACAGGAAAACCGAAGGGCTGTCAGCATAGTACGGGAGGATATCTGGCCTATGTTGCGGGGACATCAAAGTATGTCCAGGACATTCATCCAGATGATGTTTATTGGTGCATGGCCGACATAGGGTGGATCACGGGGCATTCCTATATTGTTTATGGTCCGCTGGCCCTCGCTGCCACAACAGTTGTGTACGAAGGGGTACCCACCTGCCCGGATGCCGGGCGAGCCTGGAGAATCGCCGAACAGCTTGATGTAAACATATTCCATACCGCGCCAACGACCATACGAATGCTAAGAAAAACCGGTCCGGATGAACCCAAGAAATATAATTATCACTTTAAGCACATGACAACCGTGGGGGAACCCATAGAACCGAAAGTTTGGAAATGGTATTACGAAGTCGTCGGTAAAGGTGAAGCAGTCATTGTTGATACGTGGTGGCAGACGGAGAACGGAGGGTTTCTCTGCAGCACCCTGCCAGCCCTCAAGCCCATGAAACCAGGCAGCGCTGGTCCCGGAATGCCAGGTATCCACCCGGTAATTTATGATGAGAAAGGAAGGGAAATCGAAGCAGGAGATGGTAAAGCAGGGAATATATGCATCAGAAATCCGTGGCCGGGGATTTTTCAGACGATCTGGGGCGATCCCGACCGATACATTTCAGAATACTATGAAAAGTATTGTAAGAATAAGGATAGTAAGGACTGGCGAGACTGGCCTTATTTCGCAGGTGACGCTGCTCTTCTTGCCGAAGATGGATACTATCGAATCTTGGGGAGAATCGATGATGTCATCAATGTCGCAGGACATCGACTCGGCACAAAAGAGCTGGAGAGTGCCTGCCTTGCCGTCGAAGAGATAGCGGAGGCATCGGTTGTGCCCCTGAGAGATGAGATAAAGGGTCGGGTACCTGATGTTTATGTCTCTCTTAAACCAGGTTACGAGCCCAGCAAAGAAATACAGAATTCCGTCACGAAGTCCATCGAGACAACGATCGGAAAGATCGCGAGACCACGGCACGTTTATATCGTCCCCGATATGCCGAAGACTCGCTCTGGGAAAATAATGCGTCGTGTCCTGGCCGCCACGTCGAATCGATTAGATATTGGTGATGTGACCACACTGGCCAACCCTGAAGTTGTGGAGAAAATTCGAACCATGGTTCAAGAGTGACGATCGCTGGAATTGACCCGGACATCTGATGGGGCTCCATATCAGATCGGAAAGAACCCGTCTTTCTCGACGGGTTTCTAGTATTCACAGATATTGACGAAAGTCAATTTGGCGGTTCATTGATTTGGTCAAACAAGGTCAAGAATAGTCAAATATACCCGTTTTCGGGATACACTTTTGTTGATGATTATGAGTTAAGTCCAGTTCTGGTGGATTTTGAAGATCTTTCCTGCTGAACGGTGACCTCTATGGGAGTGTATACAGGTATACAATGTCGGCCCCCGAAACGTCTTGATCAGAGACAGTAATCTTGTCAGGTTGAGAGTCTTCCGTATTTGGATCGATCCCATAGAATCCAAGCCTGTCTGAGTCAGAATCGAACTCAAAGTTATCATCGGTATCATCCACGGCCAGAACATAATAGTCTCCTGGCTTGACGCCAATAATCAGATAGTCGCCATTGCTGTCACTGACACTCGCATTGGCAAGGTCTAATCCATCGGATACATCCGTACCTTCTACAAGCAGCGTTAGGACTCCTGAAACGGGTTCTCCCTCGTGGGATACATTGCCTGCCAGGGTGACGACCAGTTCCTCCAACTCTTCCTTTACGTTGCAGGCGGAAACACAGATCAAGAAGATGCATAGTAACATCGGAAGGGGTGAAGCCATCACGTCATTTGCTGAACGTATTCTCACTGTTCGTCCTCCTTTATTCCTGTTAGAGGGTAAGGAAAAAATCCCCGCATATGAAGTTAACGATAAAACGTAGAAAACATCATATTCTTAACAGGGCGTCTAATTCCTCCGCTATTTTCTCGCCTCTGTGAGTACAACCGCAGAGGCGAGAAATAAACCCACTGCGTTGGCAACCAAATCACGTTTACTGAAATGGTTCTTTGGGTTTTTCCAGTCGTAAATCTCTTTGGTCAATCCCATTAAAGCGGTTCCCGCGAGAGATATGGGGAAAGCCTCTTGTTCGTCAATCTCGAGCTTGTTTACGGCAACGTACTGGAAACTCAACATCCAGGAGAAACTGACCGCGACGTGCTGGATTTTGTCAAAACCGAGCCAAGAATCCTCAATTTGAGAGCTGTCCCGGGGCGAGTCTTGTGCCCATATGGGAACCACCAATAGAACTGCCAACAGTTTCTTCATATTGATTTGCCGGGCCTGGCCGCTCGCTCAACCTATGTTACATAATCTACTTTTGCAAACGGTACCACAGACTAACGGTCCAGGCCAACATTTGGTCGCCTAAGTCAAAACAGGTAAAGAACTGACAAAACGCCTGAGGTGCATGCCAATATCGATAGTCTGGGGTTGACACACGAATCTTTCCTTCACTTTTTTGTCAAAGAGATCGATTGTGTACGGAGTGGTGCTATTTGAGGAGCAGTCCGATGGGAAAGGGAAGGTCAGCTCCATTTCGTCCCCTTGAACGTAATCAAGACGCCGACTTCCCGTAACGCTGCAATCCTTTCCAGGTGCTTTCATCCAGATTCTCGTCGGGAAATTGTTTTGATCGAATGAGCTCCATGTGATAAATTGTTTGGCGTGAACACAGTTTTTCGACCTTGGGGCAATTTGCCCGGTAACCTCTCGGCTCTCTTTCCAATTTTCTTCGCGGCTACATTTGCGTTTTCGCAAGCGCCCATGGGTTATGGACTATACGACGCTTCCTATGGTTTTTCCCTCGAGTCGGAGAGCCACGGGTCGGCTCTGGGAGGGTTTTATTCGTTTGCTGTCAAAAACAAGATCCAGTTCTTCGTTCAGGGACGCGTTGTGGATATAGCCGGAGATGCTGAATTCCCCGTTTACGACTGGTACACAGGTACCTTCTACAAGGCAAACACCAAGAACCTGTTCCTGCTGCCCGTTTTCGGGGGAGTGAAATACCATGCATTTGCTGGTCAGATTGCGAACAATTTCAGCCCATTTGTGATGTTCATCGCCGGTCCCACCATCATTCTCGACTTACCCGAACGCGTCGGCTTTGTGGAGCAGTGGAAGCATCTGCACACCATGTTCAGTGGCGGAGCTTTCTCAGGAGTTGGTTTGGATTTCCTGGTACGCCGGACCTCTATTTTCAGCATCGTCATAGGGTATGATTTTCTACCCATGGGTCGAACGGTCGACGAAGAGAGGGATTACAGCGGTATGATTATCAAGTTTATGATTGGGAAAAAGCGAAATCCGTGACCTCCGAACGCCACCACTTTGTCATTTCATCGCGGAATACCAACGGGAAGTGTTTTACGCTTGACGGCACTGAAGCTCATCACCTGTGCCGGGTGGCAAGACTGGGAGTCGGTGATGAAGTTTTTCTTCTCGATCTCACCGGCAGCGCCCACAGGGCATCGATCGAGACCATCGAAACGGGGGTCGTATCGGGCCGGATCCTTGAAACGAGGGAGAACTACCACGAATCTCTGCCAAGGCTCCACCTGGGCACAGGTATCCTCAAAGGAGCAAACATGGATACGGTGGTGGAAAAGGGGACGGAACTGGGTGTCTATTCCATGACGCCATTGACCATGAAGCACAATGTGAAAAAGGGATTCCGGCGGGAAAGATTCGAAAAGATCGCTGAGAGCGCAACAAAACAGTGTGGAAGGGGTCATGTCCCCGCGATAATGGAACCGATGCCGTTTTCTGAGTGGTGTTTCCGCCTCAAGAGCAAATGCGCGGCGGTCGCGGATAATTCCGTTACGAGTATTCCTTTCCGGGAATGGCTTGGAAACCAGCGGAAAGAATTGGGAGATATCTGGTTGACTGTGGGACCGGAAGGGGGTTATCACGAAGAAGAATTGAAGGTGATTACAAAGAACGATCTAACCAGAGTTTCCCTGGGGCCCCGGAGGTTAAGATCTGAAACGGCGGCAGTGGCACTCCTTGCAGTCTGTGGCATCCACTTCTCAGACGGGAGGCCCACGTGAAGGATTGTCTTTTCTGTAGAATCGCCGATGGAGAGGTTTCTGCCGATATTGTTCATGAGACCGATTCTCTTGTTGCCTTCAAAGACATTAATCCCCAGGCGCCGCATCATATTCTGATCATTCCCAGAAAGCATATTTCCACGCTTAACGATCTTACGAAGGGGGATACAACTCTTGTTGGAGAACTCTTCCTTGCTGCAAAGATGCTAGCTTCTGAGACTGGAATTGCGGAATCGGGCTATCGTACTGTGATGAACTGCAACGCCGATGCGGGTCAGGCAGTCTTTCACATTCACTTGCACGTTCTAGGCGGTCGAAGAATGTCATGGCCACCTGGTTAGTTGGCAGTCGGCAGTCGCCAGTCAGCCCCGCCCAGGCGGGATTTCCGCTGCGCTCCAACAGTTGGCAGGAAGAACCCCCGTACGGTCATTCTTCCCTACGGGGCAGGCAAGAAGCAAGAACCAAGAACCAAGATCCAAGTAGAGGACAAATAGTATGCAGTTGGCAGATGGCAGTTGGCAGTCAGATCACACCTCACGCACGACGAATTACGAATCCCGCCTACATTCCATTACGGCGGTCAGTGACGTATCATTTATCCTCCTCCGCAGGAGATCCTACGGGTCAAAGGAGTTCCTACGGAACATCTCTCCATGAATCCATTTTTCATTAATCAATTATCAATAGTCAATAATCAATTATCAATAGTCAATAATCAATTAATCTCACGCGCTAGTCTAACATGTACATCTCAGAAATAGCCATTCACGGTTTCAAGTCGTTCGCCAAAAAGGTACGGCTTGGGTTTGGTGAAGGGATCACGGGTGTTGTGGGACCCAACGGGTGCGGAAAAACCAACATCGTGGATGCGGTGAGATGGGTTCTCGGTGAACAAAAATACCGGATGCTGCGCGGATCGAAAATCGACGACTTCATTTTCAACGGTTCCGATTCCAAGAAACCGCTCAATTTTTGTGAGGTGAGTCTGATTGTCCATAACAACAAGGGCATGCTTCCCGTGGAATATACGGATGTTGAGATCGCCCGCAGGTCATTCAGGAGCGGCGAGAGCCAGTACATGATCAATCGAACCCCATGCCGGTTGAAGGATATCCAGAATCTTTTCATAGACACGGGGATGGGGGCGGATGCCTATTCCGTGATTGAGCTGAAAATGATTGAGGACATTCTCAGTGAGGGTGCGGAAGATCGACGGAAGATGTTTGAGGAAGCGGCGGGAATTAACAAGTACAAGCTGCAGCGCAAATCCACGCTTCGCAAGCTCGAGGCGACGAGTGTGGATTTGGACCGTGTGAACGACATCGTGGGTGAAGTCGAGAACAAGGTCCATTCGTTGAAGCTTCAGCTGAAACGGTATGACCGCCATGCCAAACTGGCAGAAAGACTCGAGAAGCGGGAGATACAACTTGCCTATCTTCGCCGGAAGAAAACTGCAAGGCTCCTTGATCCGCTCAGGGGGAAAATAGAAAAACTTCAGAAGGAGCTGCTCACGAACGAGAAAGAGGAAGAGAAACGGGATAATGACCTAGAGGGGATGAAGAAGACCTACCGGAAACAGCAGGAAGAATTGAAGGAGCTTCAGGAAAAACTCGACGGTCTGTCCGCTGAGAAGGAGGATCTGTCCAGCCAGATACTTGTGTTGGGAGAGAAGGCCAGATCCACCTCGAGAACCATTGAGCGGCTCGATATTGAGGGCAAAGAAAACAGGAAAAAGATTCAGTCCCTCGAATTCAATATGGAAGAGTTGAAGGTTGAGAAGGAGGCCCTCGAACCCAGGATCGAGGCAAAACGATCAGAATACGAGCGGAGGAAAGAGGAACTCAGGCTAATCGAGGACAAGCATCTCGAGGCCGAAGGTAAACTGGACTATCTGAATTCTCGTCAGCTGGAACACTTAAGGAAACTGGAATCCGTGCTGGGGCTTCAAGGACGAACCCAGGAAATTCTTGTGGAGAAGCAAACTCTCCTGAAGAACCTGGAATCCGAAGCCGAGGAATTCAAATCCCAACGGAAGGAATTGGAGCAAAGTCAGAGCAAGCAGAAGAAGGAAAGGGCGAGAATTGAAAAGGCTATTTCTTCCGATCGAAAGCAACTCAACGAGTTGGATGGGAAAATCGTCAATCTTCGATCGAGTCGTCACGACTCGACCCTTAAGTTCCACCGAATTGCGAGTCAGGTGGAGAGTCTCGAGTCCCAGCTTCAATTCTTCAGAGAACTTATAGAAAGTAAAGAAGGATACCCGTCCGGGGTTCGGCATATCTTAGGCCGCCTGAAAGATTTTCCAGAGGTGTTGGGAACCCTGGCTGACCTCATCGAACTGGATGAGAAGTACAATCTGGCGATTTCCGCAGCGCTGGGCTCCGTGGCGTATTCCCTTGTTTGTGAGAAACGGGAACAAGCACTTCAGATCATCGATGAGCTTAGTGAAGAAAAAAAGGGAAAGATCACCATAATTCCTCTGGACGCACTGAAGCCCGGGAGACCCAGGAAAGGGGCGCTCCCAAAGTTAGCTGGTGTAGTAGGTTATGCAGTGGACCTGGTGAACTCCGAGAAAAGAATCGTACCCCTCATACAAACTGTGTTGCATGATGTTGTTTTTGTGGAGGATTCGACAGCAGCAAGAGCTCTCTGGAAGGCAGGGGGGTTCGAGGGTAGTATAGCGGACCTTCAGGGGCGATTCTACGACAGGTCGGGAATGGTAACGAGCATTAACGGTCAGGAAGAAGCGGGTTTGTTAGGTCGTAAAGAAAAAATCACGCAGCTCGACGAGAAAATTGGCGCACTCGTTGAAGAGGGGAATTCGATACGGGAAGAGCTGAAGAAACTTGATGGGAGACTTTCTGAATACGAGAGCCGGCATCATCAACTCTCAGTCAATCTTGGCGGTCTCATCGATGAACTTGCTGAGACCGAAAAGAAAATCACTCGCAACGAGTACTCCATCTCTCAAAAGGTGGAATCGTTTCAAAGTACAACCCATCAAATCGTCAAGACGCGGGAGGAGATTCTTCAGCTTGAGAAAAATCTGGACCGGAATCTTCCCAAGATTGGGGAAGGAGAAGAGAAGCAGAAGAACTACCAGGAGAAGATCGCCCAGATAAAGTCAGAACTTGATCAGATCAAGGAAAGAAGAGAGGAGGAGAATAGTTCAGTCCAGGATGTTCGATTTGAGCTGATCAATCTGGAGAACGAACGGGACAATCTGGGCTACAAGATTCAGGCATCTGGCGCGAGTGTTGAGGAATTGAAAAAGGCGGGAGTGGAACTAACTGATGAAGTTGAGCAGTTAGAAACTCAAGGGGAGGAGCTGAAGTCAGAATCGAAGACGGCAGAATTGTCGCTCAAGAAGGTTACCGCTCAATACCGAAAGGAAGTGGCAATTAAAGATCTCAAGGAACAGTCGGTGGAGGGAGTCCGTGAACGGATCGATGATCTGCAGACTGAGCTGCGAAATCGCCAGAGGGAGCGAGAAAGGGTTCATGATGAGATGAAGCGGGCTGAGCTTCAGACTGCGGATTATGAGAGCCAGAACGATCTCATCGAGAACAGGATCCGTGAGAAATTCCAGACTGAGATCCCCAACGTAATGGATGTGAAAGCTACCGGAGACGAATTATCCCTGGAGATTGAACGGATCAGAGGGAGCATAGAGCGAATCGGTCCCATCAATATGGCTGTCAGGGAGGAGTGTGAGGAAGAGGGAGACCGTCTTGATTTTCTCATGAAACAGCGAAAGGATCTGGAAGATTCAGAAGGGAGCCTGCTGGAGTCCATGAACCGTATCGACGCCACAGCGAGAAGCCAGTTCAAGGAGACCTTCAGCCGGATCCGAAAGAACTACCAGAAGACATTCCGCCTCTTCTTCGAGGGAGGCGATGGGGATCTGGCTCTCGCGGGTGGAGACGATGATCCCCTGGAAGCCAATATTGTCATTATGGCCAAGCCTCCGGGGAAAAGAACGCACAATCTGCGTGCCCTTTCATCCGGTGAGAAAGCATTGACGGCCATAGCCCTCCTGTTTTCCATTTACCAGGTGAAACCGAGCCCCTTTTGTATTCTGGACGAGGTGGACGCTCCTCTGGATGACAACAACGTTGACAGATTCATCCGCGTGCTGCAAAAATTTTCCGAGGAAACTCAATTCATCATCGTGACACATAACAAGCTGACCATGGAGTCGGCCTCTCACCTTTATGGAGTGACGATGGAGCAGTCGGGCGTATCCAAGATTGTCTCCGTCAAATTTGACTGACGTACCATATCCAGGACAATCTTCGCTCTCGAACGCACGAACAGATAAATGCTCCATCACCTCGACCCCAATATCTTCGTGAACTTAGCGGCTTCCAGTGTATACAATGAGCAATGAGTCGATCTAAAGCCGAAACCGTCCAGCGATTGCAATACCATGACCTAATGCTCTACCGGGTTCATGAAATCCTTCTGGTGTCAAGTCCTTACGACGCTTACATACTCGAGGAGGATGGTCGTCTCACGGAGCAGATCTTGACGGAATATCTTGGCATGAATTTGAGCTATGCCCCCCGGGTGTGGAGGGCATCGACAGCGGGTGTGGCAATGACGCTGCTCTCTGAACGCAAGTTTGACCTTGTCATAACCCTTCTCAGAATTCCCGATATGGATCCCGTCACTTTTGGAACTAAAGTCAAAGAAAAGTATCCCCGTATTCCTGTGGTCCTCCTTATTTACGACACGTCTGAACTGCTTCCTCTTCAATCGCAGCTGCATGAGGAGGCCATCGATAAGGTGTTTGTCTGGAGTGGGAACTCGAATGTTTTCCCCGTCATCATAAAGTACGTGGAAGACAAACTGAACGTGGTTCGGGATATTGAGAAAGGTGATGTTCGGGTCATCATTGTCGTGGAGGACAACCCGCGCTACTACTCCATTATTCTCCCCCGGATATATTCCGAAGTTCTCTATCTCACCCGGAAGTTGATGGACAAGAGTTTGAACGATACGCACCGGCTGCTCCGTCTCCGGGCCAGACCGAAGATTCTTCTCTCGAGCACCTTCGAAGAGGCACAAGAAAATGTGGAAATCTGTAAGGACAATCTTCTTGGAATCATTTCAGATGTGAGATTCCCCCGGGACGGAAAGCTTGATGACAACGCCGGTTTTGAGTTGGCAAAGTGGGTAAGAGAAAGAGATGAGCATCTGCCGTTCCTGATCCAGTCGACACACGCTGATGCTGAATTGAAAGTTAGAGAACTGGATGCAGAGTTCTTGAACAAAAGGTCAAGAACCATGTTACAGGATCTCGGAGATTTTGTCCGTGAGAATTTTGGTTTCGGTGATTTTGTGTTCCGTTATGAGAGTGGAGAAGAAGCTGCCCGGGCGTCCACACTACTGGAGCTGGAGGGGTGTCTAGCATCCGCTCCTGAGGCGTCGATCATTTCACACGCGACGAAGAACCATTTTTCCAACTGGCTCGCTGCCAGAGGGGAATTCTGGATAGCATCCAGAATGCGTCATGTGGAAGTATCGGATTTTGACACTCCGGATGATCTTCGGGCCTATCTGATTGAGGCGATCGACACAACGAGGTCAGTCCGGCATGCAGGAAGGGTCGTGGATTATACCTATGCCTCCATCGATCCGACCGCGACCTTTTTGAGAGTCAGAGGGGGTTCCCTGGGCGGAAAGGCGAGGGGATTGGCATTCGCAAATTCACTGGTTAGTGAGGAGAATTTGAACAAGCGATTTCCCGATGTGGAGATTCACATTCCCAGGGTTGTTGCCATAGGGACCGATGAATTTGAAGATTTTCTTCGGAACGACGATCTGCTGGATTTTGCTCTCCAGACTTCAGACCCAGAGGAACTGAGGAAAAGATTCCTTGCGGCCAATCTGTCAAAGGAATTGACGAAATTTCTCAAATCGTATCTGAAAGATATCAAGACTCCCATCGCCGTCAGATCGTCGGGTCTCTTGGAGGACATGCAATACCATTCTCTGGCAGGTATATATGGTACTTACATGCTCTCAAACTCATCCAAATCTCTATCCTCCCGACTCGAAAATTTGTGCAATGCGATTAAGCTCGTCTATGCCTCCACCTTCTCCGAGGAGGCGAAATCGACAGTCGATGCTTCTGGCCACCGTCTGGAAGATGAAAAAATGGCTGTTATCGTCCAGGAACTGGTGGGCCAGACATATGGGTCCCGCTTCTATCCCACCTTCAGCGGTATGACCAGAAGTTTGAACTATTACCCTGTATCCTACATGAAGAGGGAGGAGGGGATTGCCTACACCGCCCTGGGTCTGGGAAAGATGATCACAGAGGGAGGAAGAGTACTCTGTTTTTCACCAGAGTATCCTTCGATTCTTCCTCAATTCTACTCTCCAGAAGTGATGTTGGAGAATTCTCAGCGGGAGTTTTATGCATTGGATCTCAACAAAGACGATTCCATTCTCGATGGCATCGAGGAAGGGAACATAGTAAAATATGCTTTGAAGGAGGCCGAGGAAGACGGCTCCCTTCGGCATGTAGGCAGTGTCCTGACTTCCGAGGACAACATCGTGAGGGATTCCCTGCGTTACAAGGGTGCCCGACTCGTTACTTTCGCGAACGTCCTGAAAATGAACTCTTATCCCCTTGCCGGAATTCTCAGGGAGTTGCTCAAAATGGGTTATCAGGCCCTGGGGTGTGCAGTGGAATTCGAGTTCGCCTGCAATATTTTCAAGGATCCTGAAAGAAAACCGGAGTTTTGTCTTCTGCAAATTCGCCCCATGGCGGTGGATACCCTCCATCAGGAGATCAACATTGAAACATTAAGCAGGGATCAACTGGTGTGCCAAAGTGCACTCGCACTGGGCAACGGGTTCATCGAAGACATTGAGGATATCATTTATGTGAGGCCTGAAGTCTTCGACCCGGGGAAGTCCCGGACTATGGCGAGCCAGGTCGGGGATTTCAACAAGGAAATGCCCTCGGGAAGAAGATATCTCCTCATCGGTCCAGGCCGGTGGGGAAGCGCAGATCCATGGCTGGGGATTCCGGTAGGATGGGGGCAGATTTCCCGGTCAAAAGTGATCATCGAAGTGGGCAGCAAGGATCTCAGGATAGATCCTTCTTTTGGAGGCCATTTTTTCCAGAATGTAACGAGTTTCAATCTTGGATACTTGACGATCGGGTATAGAGACCGGCGTGACTTCGTGGACTGGGAATGGCTGGAGAGTCTCCCCCCTTATCGTGACTCCCCTTTTGTGAAATGGGTCAGACTCGATGAACCGTTGTCTATCTGGATTGATGGGAGATCCGGGGACGCGGTCGTGGCGAAGCCTCACGCCCGTGATCAGATCTCTAAGGGAAATGACGGGAATTCCTAGGGGGAATTACTACACGACTCCCTGATCGAGCATTGCGTCGGCCACCTTGATGAAGCCTGCGATGTTCGCCCCCTTGACGTAATTCACATATCCATCCTCTTCGCCGTACGTTACGCACTGTTTGTGGATATTTCTCATGATGGTCTTGAGTTTTTTGTCCACCTCATTCCTTGACCACTGAATCCCCATCTTGTTCTGACTCATTTCAAGTCCGGAAACTGCCACACCACCCGCATTTGCGGCCTTGCCCACGCCGAAGAGAATCTTGCGATCGTGGAAAACATCGACAGCCTCAGGTTCGCTGGGCATGTTCGCGCCTTCGGAGACACAGAAGCATCCGTTATCCACCAGCATCTGTGCTTCTTCCTTGTTTATCTCGTTCTCTGTTGCACAAGGCAGCGCCACATCGCATTTGGCTTTCCACGGCCGTTCGCCTTCCCAGTACTCGCAACCGTATTCCTTTGCATATTCCTTAATGCGGTCCCGTTTCACATTTTTCAACTCCATGACAAACTCTAGTTTCTTGGTATCGATACCATCTGGATCGTAGATTGCTCCGTTGGAATCTGAGAGGGTTACAGGCTTACCGTCCAACCGGAGTACTTTTTCCGCGGCGTACTGGGCCACATTTCCAGAACCGGAAATGGCAACGGACTTTCCCTTGAAGGAATCACCCCGGGTCCCCATCATTTCTTCGGCAAAATAGACGGCACCGTAGCCCGTGGCCTCAGGTCGAATCAGACTCCCCCCCCAATTGAGCGCTTTTCCAGTGAGGACGCCGGTGTATTCGTTTTTGATGCGCTTGTACTGACCGAACAGGAACCCGATTTCCCTCGCTCCCACACCGATGTCACCTGCTGGAATATCCGTTGACGCACCGATATGTCTCTGGAGTTCAATCATGAAAGAATGGCAAAAACTCATGACTTCGTTGCCTGATTTCCCCTTGGGGTCGAAATCGGAACCACCTTTGCCACCCCCCATGGGAAGCGTCGTGAGACTGTTTTTGAAGATCTGTTCAAACCCGAGAAACTTGAGAATCGAGAGATTAACAGACGGGTGGAACCGGAGTCCCCCTTTGTAAGGACCGATGGCGGAACTAAACTCCACCCGAAAGCCACGGTTAATCTCAATTTCGCCGCGGTCGTTCCTCCACGGCACCCGAAACATGACCACCCGTTCGGGCTCGACTATCCTCTCCAATATCTTGGCCTGAACGTAATGTGGATTTTCCTGGAGAAAGGACCAGAGAGATTCTATGACTTCGTGAACCGCCTGATGAAACTCCTTTTCCCCGGGATTCTTCGTCACAACCTTGTCCATAAAATCGTCAACTGAAGAGACCATCTTGACTATCCTCCCGCATTTTGATTGGAAAGTTTTCGTACATTAGGCATGGTTGGTCTGGAGACGTTTGTCAACATCTAAAATTACGCCCAACAACTATTTCAAGTGTTGATTTTTTGTCCCCAAAGTCCTTATTTCCGGCAAGCACGAACTTGATTCCCGGACTGAACAGTCTGGGTTCGGATTTCCACGTAGTCTGAAAGGGTGTCTCGACTGGGATCAGCAGGACAACTAAGCTTGCACCTCGCCCGGAGCCTCTATTGGGGTCTTCTGGATCTCCTATATCCACCCTACTGCAAATCGTGCGGACGGCGCCTCGATCCTTTCGAGAAGGTAATATGCGGGTCATGTTGGTTCACGCTTCAACCCTCCAATCTGGGTAATTGGAGAGATGCGGTCACTTATCATGAGAATATTGACTGTGCGCTCACGGGATGGTTTATGAGCGATCTTCTGGAAAAGATAATTTACGGTCTTAAGTACCACGAGCAGAGAGCCCTTGGGGGGGAGATCGGAGGGAGACTGGCTGATATGTTCAAAGGCGTCATCCGGGAATTGAATCCGGACGTTATGGTTCCTGTTCCTCTCTACCCGGCAAAAGGGCGGGAGAGGAGCTTCAATCAGAGTGACCTGATAGGCAGGACGGTCGCCGGTCATCTCCAAATTCCTTATGAGCCTCGCCTAGTGAAACGAGTCAGGAATACGAAGTCGCAAACGGAGCTTTCCATTGATGATAGACGTGAGAATATGGCAGGAGCATTTGCAGTGGGAGATCTGGCACCGCACCGTCGATTTCTCATCGTCGACGACGTATTGACATCCGGTGCCACCCTCTCCGAATGTGCGAAGGCACTCCGGAGGAAAGGGGCAAGTTTTGTGGCCGTTCTTACCGCGGGCACGCCGCCGGTCCATTTCACCAAGAATGAGAAGGCAGGCGGGTGAGATCATGCAGTCCGTAGGGTCGCTTCAGATGAAGAAACAGCGTGTGTTGATGAGAGTAGATTTCAACGTCCCTTTGAGGGACGGAATGGTTTCGGACGATTTTCGGATTCGCGCCTCTCTTCCAACCATTAATTACTGCCTGGAACGGGGATGCTCCATCGTTCTCATGTCACACCTGGGTCGACCCCATGGCAGGCGAGTGCCGGAGCTCAGTCTGCTTCCCGTTGGTGAAGCGCTTTCCGATCTCATGGAAAAGCCTCTCAAGTTCTCTGACGATTGCATCTCGGACGAGGCGATTTCCGTCTCACGAGACCTCCTACCTGGAGAGGTTCATCTTCTGGAAAACCTCCGCTTCTACGAAGATGAAACCCGCAATGACGAGAAGTTCAGTCAAAGATTGTCAAAGCATGGAATGGTCTATGTCAACGACGCGTTCGGCACTGCGCATCGTGCTCATGCGTCGAATGTTGGTGTGACCCACCATTTTAGCCAGAAAGCGATGGGATTCTTGATGGAGAGGGAGTACAGATATCTTCACCAGGTACTAAAAGATCCCAGACGGCCACTTGTGATGGTTCTGGGCGGTGCAAAGGTCCGTACCAAGCTCAGTGTTATCAGCAGGTTTCTCCGAAAGGCCGACTGTATCATAGTCGGGGGAGGTATGGCGTTCACTTTCCTGAAGGCCAGAGGATTTTCAGTGGGGAAATCTCTTGTGGAAAAAGAACTCGTTGGCACGTCAGGTGCCATCCTTTCAAAATCTGAGAAGCTCGGCGTCCCCTTTTATCTTCCCCGGGACATCGCTTTCTCCCGGGAGGTTAGCTCAGGTCTTTTGGATGGTGAAAAGAATATTGGCGAACTGGTCGAGAATGAAACGGGAGTGGACATAGGAAGCAGGACAATTGAGGAGTATCGCGAAGTCATTCGCGGCAGTGGAACGGTTGTATGGAACGGTCCCATGGGGATATTTGAACTCCCACAATTCAGGAAGGGGACGCGGGCTTTGGCGTTATCCATAGCAGAGGTTGCAGGACGGGGAGGTATTTCCATCATTGGGGGAGGGGATACGGCGGCCGCCATAAGGGAACTGGGTCTCTCCGAAAAAATGTCGCACATTTCCACGGGAGGTGGCGCCTTCCTGGAACTTATGTCCGGAAAAGAACTACCAGCATTTGAAACATTAGAGGTTGGGTGATGAAACAGAGAAGACCGGTTGTCGCAGCAAACTGGAAGATGTACAAAACGCCTCAGGAGGGGAGGGCGTACGTCGATGAACTCGGGATTAAGGGTTTGGACCTGGAAGGGGTTGATATTATATTATGCGTTCCGTACACTTCGCTCCTTCTCATTGGCGAATCTCTCGAAAACGGCGAGGTTGAAGTGGGTGCCCAGAACATGCACTGGGCTCACGATGGTGCTTATACGGGTGAGATCTCTCCCCGAATGATAAAATCGTCCGGTGCCGGCTGGGTCATTTTAGGGCATTCGGAAAGGCGTCACATTTTTGGGGAGATGGACGAAGAGATTGTCAGGAAGATCCGATCTGCCCTGGACCATGATCTCTCTCCCATCATCTGTATCGGGGAAACTCTCCAGGAGCGCAGGAACGGAGAGACGCTTTCAGTGCTGAGACGACAGCTTGGGCCCGTAATGGAGACCCTTTCCCATGAGGACATGGACCGGGCGATTGTGGCCTACGAGCCTGTGTGGGCTATCGGGACCGGGGTGAATGCAACGCCAGCCCAGGTTCAGGAAGCTCATGGCAATGTTCGGAAACTGGTGGCGCATCGATTTCCAGCGGTTGCCGGTTCACAGAGAATCATATATGGGGGGAGCGTCAATCCGGACAACGCCGGTGAATTGATGGAGGTAGAAGGAGTTGATGGTTTTCTCGTAGGCGGGGCGAGCCTCACCGTAGATAGCTTCATAAAGATAATACGGGCCGTCCAGGCCTGCCATAAAAATGGGACATAGCTGTACGGATTTCTTGTTTTTCTGCATGTGGTAACCAGCGTTCTACTGGTTGTCGTCATTCTCATGCAAGCGAGCAAGGGGGGTGGACTTTCAGGAACTTTCGGGGGGACTACGTCGACGGCAATTTTTGGGGGCCGCGGAGCCGGAAGCTTTTTGAGTAAGGTGACGGTTGGTCTCGCTTTTACATTCATGGTGCTTGCCATTTTCATAAGTCTCATGAGTGTACCCTCGGATTCTGACTCTATCGTAAGGCAGAGAGCGGAAGACCAGATGGAGTCACCTGCGTATGAACTGCCCGTTCCTCTCTCTCTGCCTCAAAAGAATCAGTAACTGAGGTTGGGTCAAGGGACTTGCCGAAGTGGTGGAACTGGTAGACACGCTATCTTGAGGGGGTAGTGGGAGCAATCCCGTGCGGGTTCAAGTCCCGCCTTCGGCACGTATGAATACGGGGTGGATGAGAGTTTTCACGAGAGAAAAGTGTGAAACGGAGAAAATGGTGAAGAAACAGATGTTGGTGCTCCTTTGCGCCTGCCTGCCGTTTGCTTGGGGAGCAAATCCAGCACAGGGGTTGGAGGAGGGGAAGAAGTGGTTTGAACAGGGCCAGCTTGACTCTGCTGAAACAGCATTGTTGAATGCTATCAGGATCGACCCCACAATCCCGGAGTCCTACTATGTTCTGAGCGAGATCTATTTCAGGAAGTACGATTTTGACAAGGCCAGGGAAAATCTCACAACTGCGATTGAGCTCGATCAAAACAACGAGGAATATCGCCTCAAATTCGACAGAGTTAACCAGATTGCATCGGCGATGGCTGAGGCCATGCGGTCTCTGAATGGTGGAAAGCCGTATGTCGCTATCAGCAAATTCGAAGATGTGAGGTCAGAGTTCCCCGAAGTATCACCCATGGCCTTGTATCACATGGGGATAGCTAGTTTGCGGGACGATGACGCATTGGAAGCGGCCAGATATTTCCGTGAGGCCAGCCGCGAGGATCCGTCTTACGACAAGCCAGCAAAGGCGTTGAAAGGTATTGCTGACAGAATCTACAATGAGGGTAATGTCTCTCTGAGGAGAGGGAACTACGAGGGTGCGGCAGAGAATTACGAGAAGGTTCTCGAACTGAATCCGGAGTATTCACGAGCTCACTTTCAACTGGGATTCTTGAGCACGAGACTGGGTGAATACGAAGCGGCTTTGAAACATTATGAGAAGGCAGTGACGGTGGATCCTTCGTTTGCGAAGGGGTGGTTTGCCCTGGGTCTGGCCCTCCAGAGAAATGGAGACTTCGATAAGGCTATTGAGGCTCTCGACAGTGCCACAGAGGCCGATCCAACCCATGCCAAAGCGCATGCGCAAAAGGGAGCGGTTTATCTAAAACAAGGCGATTATGCATCGGCGGAGAAAGCTTATGAAATGGCGATTCAGGCTGATCCCACATATTCAAAGGCCTACGTGGATCTGGGAAAAATCTATGTCGCCCGGAAGTCCTTCGATGAGGCTGTGAATACGTTAACCACCGCCACGGCTTTGGATAGCAAGAAACCGGCTGCATGGTCATTACTGGCTCAGTCTCACAACGCCCTTGGACAGTGCGAGTTCGCAAAGGAAGCGGCACTATCGGCCCTGGATGCGAAAGAAGGTTACTCCCCTGCACTTTTCGATTTGGGGGTGGCAGAAGCATGCCTGGGCAACAAAGCGGCGGCGCTGAATGCCTTTGAAAAAGCGAGAAGAGATCGATCCTGGCGAAAGCCCGCCGAGTACGAAATCGACAAGCTTCAACACCCTGAGAGGTACGAGGACCGTTAGATCTCACACTCCAGGGGTGGATTGAACACCTGTTTTCGCTTTAGATCTGTACAAGGAATGGGCTTCTCTCTTCATCCTTTCCTACCATGATTCGCGCCGTAATCTTCGATCTTGACAACACACTCCTCGATTTTATCAAGATGAAAAAGAGTGCCGTCTCTGCCGCGGTGTCAGCCATGCTGGAGGCGGGACTTGATGTCGATCCGGAACAGGCTTTCGAGGACATTATCGGTCTGTATAAGACAAAAGGGTGGGAGAATCAGGAAGTCTTCGATGATTTTCTCCGGGAGAATTCAGGACATGTGAATCACAAATACCTGGCGGCGGGAATCGTTGCGTATCGCCGCGCCCGGGAGGCTTCATTGATGCTTTATCCGAACGTGCTGCGGACTCTTGTTGCCCTGGCGAAAATGCGCGTAAAACTTGTCGTCATTTCCGATGCACCAACCCGTGAGGCCTGGCTCCGCATTTACTATCTAAACCTTCACCATCTCTTCGATCTTGTGCTAACATTCGATGATATCGGGGAACGAAAACCATCTGCGAAAGGATTCCGGCTTGTCTTGAAGGAGCTGCACCTTGACGCCGACGAGGTCCTCATGGTTGGAGACTGGCCGGAGCGGGATGTCGTGGGAGCATCCAAGCTGGGAATTCGGACCGTTTACGCGCGGTATGGGGATACCTCTGTCACCGATGATTCGGGTGCCAACTGGGATGTAGACAATATCTATGAAGTTGTGGGCATCGTCAAGTCCTTGAATGAGGAATAATTACGCAGTCGGAACGGATATTGTCGAAGTTGATCGCATCCGTGAGTTGAGCGTTCGACACGGCAATCGTTTCTTTCAACACGTTTTTACTGAACAAGAGGTTCAATGGTGTGAGTCGCGCGCCAATCCATACATTCACCTTGCAGGAAGATTTGCCGCCAAAGAAGCGGCGAAAAAGGCCCTTTTGGCGCTCGGTGAACCGGAATCAATTCCGGTGAAACTCATAGAAATTCATCGCGCTGAGAACGGACCTCCCATGGTGAAACTCCGGGGTACGCTCTCGCAAACCTATCGTTTTCAGCTCTCCATCTCTCATACCACCAGCCTGGCAACGGCCGTGGTCATTGCCGAAACACAGTGAAAATCCTGACTTCCCGAGAAGCCCGTCTTGTTGACGATCATACGATGACCCACCTGGGCGTTTCAGGAGAGGCACTTATGGGGAGGGCGGGTCTTGCCGTAGCCGAAAAGGCAAAGAAAATGTTGCTGGAGATGGGACGAAACCGTGTGATCATTATCTGCGGGAAAGGTAACAACGGCGGAGATGGATACGCAGCGGCTCTGAGGCTGAGGGATTTTAACGTGGACGTATCGATCCTTTCTACCGTATCCGAAAAAGAAATAACCGGGGAAGCCCGCACCTATCATGACGGGTGTGTACAGCACAAGCTACCCGTTCAGTACAAAGTGGACGCTGGTGATGCAGACCTTTCCAATCACGACCTCGTAATCGACGCTCTATTGGGGACAGGGGTTAAGGGTGAGGTCAGGCCGGAAGCCGCCGGTTGGATAGACAGTATCAACAAATTGGAAACCCCGGTTCTGGCCATCGACATTCCCTCTGGCATCTCTTCAGATAGCGGTCAGATTCTCGGAACCGCCGTCAGGTCAGAGGCTACTGTCACAATGGGATTTCTCAAACAGGGTCTCGTCATGAATCCCGGCGCTTCTATGTCAGGTGAGTTAACTGTGGCGGATATCGGATATCCTGAGGAAGCGTTCCAGGCGGTTGAGATCGAAAAGGCGTTGATAGAGGAGTCGCTCGCTCAGACACTGCTGACCAAGCCGCCTGTCGACACCTATAAACACCGGCAGGGAAAGGTTCTGATTCTTGCGGGATCAAAAGGATTCACGGGAGCTGGATGTCTTGCATCCGAAGGTGCCCTGAGATCCGGAGCCGGACTCGTCATCGCTGGCGTTCCCGAGTCCATCAATGCGATCTACGAATCGAAACTGACAGAAGTCATTACCGCCCCCATACCTGATGGCGGAACGGGACATTACGACTCCGATTCACTGGACCACCTGCAAGTCCAGCTCGAGTGGTGTGATGTTGTCGCCATCGGTCCGGGCATCGGGACACTACCCGCTGTCCAGCAGTTTGCCAGAGCGTTATTTGAAACGGTCTCACGCCCTTTTGTCATTGATGCCGATGCCCTGAAAGTATTCCATGGCGATCTGGATGCGTTCAGGGCGATGAAAGCCCCGTTCGTCATCACTCCCCACTATGGAGAAGCTTCCGCCCTTTTCGGTGTAAGCAAAGAGGAGATCCTGATTGATCCGTTCAGTTTTGTCCACGAGTCAGCCCGGAAGATCGGCGGGGTGATGGTGCTAAAGGGGGCGCCCACCCTGATCTCCGACGGTCTATCGGTTATGGCGAATAAGTCAGGTCATCAGGGACTTGCCACGGGAGGAAGCGGAGATGTTTTGACGGGAGTAATTGCTGGATTTCTTGCCCAGGGGATATCTGCATACATGGCCGCGCAGCTTGGTGTTTTCATTCACGGCAGGGCAGCCGATTTTCTCAAGGATTCCCACGGCTACAGGGGAATGATTGCAGGTGATCTACTCAAGGCACTGCCGTCCGTGATTTCAGCTTATGAGCACGGCTAAATACAGGCTGCTTGTTCTAGGTTACTGTATTATGATCCTTTCCGCTTCATCGATCCCAATAGAGAATATCACTAACCTGAAACTCACGGGATGGGATAAGCTTCTGCACGTTCTGGAATACTCAATCCTGGGATGGCTGCTACTACATGCTTTGCTTGGCGGACAGTGGACCGTTTTTTCTATGGCAATCGCAGGCGGCATGCTGTTCGGTGCATTTGATGAAACCTGGCAGAAGTTCCTGGTGTACAGATCGGCAAGCTTCCTTGACTGGGCTGCTGATTCAGCGGGTGTAGCCCTTGGCGTGGTCACAGGCCGGGTTTTGATGGCTCGACGGGAAGGACCCTGAGGATGAGGAGATAATACGATAGATGGATAGACTCGTGGTATTGGGTGAGCGGCAGCTCAGTGGCAGCGTTGAGATTGGTGGGGCAAAAAATGCCGTTTTGCCGGTGATCGCAGCCACGGTGTTGGCCCCCGGCAGGTATCGAATCAAGCGTGTGCCCGATCTGCGTGATACGCGCACCATGATGAAACTGCTCAGCATCATTGGCGCTGAATCGACGTATGAGAATGGAGAGATGGAAATTGACACCGCGAACTGCCGCAATCCGGAAGCTCCGTATGAACTTGTAAAAACCATGAGAGCATCTTTCTATGTTCTCGGTCCCCTTCTTTCAAGATTCGGCCATGCAAGGGTCTCACTGCCGGGAGGATGTGCCTGGGGTCCCCGTCCGGTGGATTTTCACGTTTCCGCGATGGAGTCGTTGGGTGCGGAAATAAGTCTTGACGGGGGATACGTGGTGGCGAAGGCCAAACGGCTAAAAGGGAACACCATCTCTTTCGATGTCCCATCAGTGGGGGCAACAGGGAATGCAGTTATGGCTGCTGTGAGAGCAGAAGGGGAAACGGTTATCAAGAATGCAGCCAGGGAACCGGAAATCGTCTGTCTATGTGAATTTCTTAACAAGATGGGGGCGAGTATATCGGGGATGGGAACGTCCAAACTGAGCATTGAGGGAGTTAAAGAATTGCGGTCGGTTGATTTTGAGGTGATTCCTGACAGAATCGAGGCGGCCACCATGCTTATAGCAGGTGCTCTCGCAGGGAAGGAAATAACCGTGATCCGCGTGAATCCGGAACATCTAGGTGTGGTGCTGGACATGTTGAGGGAAGCGGGAAACAGCGTAACTGTTTCTGGCGATTCCGTGACCATTAAAAGGGAGAATTTCACCAACCCCGTGAGTGTCAGGACGGCGGTTTATCCCGGATTTCCCACCGATGTCCAAGCTCAGTGGATGGTCCTCATGACTCAGGCAGATGGAACGTCGGCGATCACAGATACGATTTACCACGACCGTTTTACTCACGTCGGTGAGCTTGTCCGTTTGGGGGCAAAGATTTCACTGAGTGGAAATACCGCGAAAGTGACGGGCCGAAGAAAGCTCCTCGGGGCTCCCGTCATGTCAACGGATATCCGCGGCAGTGCTTCGCTGATTCTGGCGGCATTGGTGGCAAAGGGAAGAACGGAGATATCCCGGGTCTATCACATAGACCGTGGATATGAAGGAATTGAGAAGAAGCTCAAGAACTTGGGGGCTGAAATCTGGCGTGAGGCGGAATAACCTTATGCTGGCAACGGGACCTCACTCTACTCAATTTGGCGGAGTAGTTGCAGGATTTTCTGCGCCGTCAATTCGGGCGGACTCTCGTGTGTGGCGACGTGAACATCCGCCTGCTTGTAGTAGCCTTCCCGGGATTTGACCATTTGCTGGATGGTTTGCGAGGTGTCACGTCCGGGGAAGCCTGGTTTTTCCATCTCGCCAATTCTCTCCAAAATGTCCTGGAACGGAGCGTCCAGCCAAATGGTAATACCCGTCCGCTTCATGGTGAGCAGTTTTCTTTCATCGAGAACTGCATCACAGTTACAGGCAAACACTTGGTGTTCTCCCTGGGACAACTCCTGAAGCACGGTCATTTCCATTTTTCGAAATGAATCCTCTCCAAAACTGTCGAAGATCTCTTTCTGGCTCCTTCCGTAGATCGCTTCTATGGTCTCATTGACATCTACGAAAGCCCACTTGAGATTATTGGATAGGATTTTCCCGACGGTCGTTTTCCCAACGCCGGTCATTCCGACCAAGTAGACGTTTCTAACTACCTTTTGCAAAAGAGAGTTCCGCAGCCCGGAGGCGACATTTCACTTTGAAACGGTGTCAACGGCTCTGTATCAATAATACGTACTTTATCGTTGAAAACAAATAAGTGCTAACCTACATTATTCACAGGATCTTGAGATTCACCACCTCCGTAGGAGTCCCTTTTGGAAAAAACACAAGGGCACAAAGCTATTTGAAAATACAGGAGTTAGTAACACGAGAGAGTAGACATTTGGTGTTAAGGAAATTAGAGTTTGAAAATAAATCAGCTATTAATGTTGGAGAGTTTGTTTCTTGTTCCATAGGAACTCCCTTGGAGGTGCTTTAGTGGGTGATGAATAGTTCAGGCGGCTAAAACAAATTGATAGAGAACCCACGAATCTCTTGGACATGTCTCACACTTCTGCACGCCGCGTCACGGTGTCAGTCCGGGTTTCCCATAATCTTGGAAGGTTTTCAAATTCGGGGTAAGTTTCCCAGGCTTTTGAGATGGGATCCAGATTGGAGGGGTGGCCGAGTCGGCTGAAGGCGCCCGCCTGCTAAGTGGGTTTTCGGATAGTATCCGGAACGAGGGTTCGAATCCCTCCCCCTCCGCATCTCTACGCGATGCGTGAGATCAATTGATTATTGACTATTGAATATTAATAATTGAATAGGAACTGTTTATTGGTAACTGGTTAATTGGTTAACTGGTGACGGATGCTACCACCGCCACTGGGTACTGTCGACTGCCAATCGGAGCGCAGCGGAGATCCCGAGCCTTCGGGACTGCCATCTGCCAACTGGCTACTGGTAACTGGTTGACTGGTTAATTGGTTAACTGGTGACTGGATTCTCGCTATTTGATCCTTGATAATTGGTTTCCCGATGTGAATCGGAGTTTCGCCCCGAGAGGGCGCCCCCGAAATAATCCCCGATATACGTCGGGACAGGCAGGCGGGATTTCGCTTTGCTCAGCTTTGCTCAACTTTGGTCAACTTTTATCCCCGCCTTGGTGGGATCTCCACTACGTTTCGACTTTTTACTTTTATCTTGGAACTTGGCTCTTGGTTCTTGGAACTTGGTTCTTGAAACTTGTTCAGGAGGAGGTGTGGCAGAGTGGTTGCCCGCAGGGTCCTTTGGTAATGCACCGGTCTTGTCCACAGGATCCTCTGGACTCAACAGTCCAGAGGAAAAACCGGCGCCAGAGTGGAGTGTTTCGTTTCTCTGGAGGCGTAGCATAATTGGTAATGCACCGGTCTTGAAAACCGGCGCCCTAACGGGTTTGGGGGTTCGAGTCCCTCCGCCTCCGCTTGTACTACGTATATGTTCTTAAGAGTCAGTCGGCACGGAACTGGCATTACATCGGCAGCTGCCGTGATCCGTCGGAACGCATGACGTCTCACAACAGAGGGAAAGTCCGTTCTACCAAGGGATATCGTCCCCTTGAGTTAATTCACAAGGAAACGTATCCCACTCGCAGCCAGGCATATCGCAGGGAAATGTTTTACAAAACGGCAAAGGGTAAGGCTGTCCTAAAAGAAAGACTGTTGAAGCTGGGTGTTTGGTGAAAACCGAGCCCTCAAGAGAAGGCTGCCCCATTGTGGAATGGAAACCCTGCACCACTCTAACTCACAAGTTACTCTGGCGAATCCTACCGCCTCCGCGCTATTGACTCGTGATGCGTAATCCGTGATGCCCCGATAGTCATCGGGATCTACGATTCGCTCCGACGTGATACGTAAGCCGTCTAACACATAACTCATAACCCATAACATCTAACGCTGCCAACTGTTGGAGCGCAGCGCCTGCCAGCCCCCCACCAAACGGGAGGGGAGGCTGGGAAATCCTGCCAAGCGGGGCCAAGTGTCAACTGCCCCTTTAGTTCTTGGCTCTTGGTTCTTCCAAACTTCCTCCCGTAACTTTCGTTGTATGGCCGCAGCTCCTCGCGTCAGGTTCGCACCCAGTCCCACGGGAGAACTCCACCTGGGCGGTGCCAGAACCGCCCTTTTCAACTACCTTTTCGCACGTCAGAGTGGGGGGAAGTTTTACCTGAGAATCGAAGATACAGATGTCAAGCGATCAAAACGGCAATATGTTGATCAGATGTTCGACGGGCTGAAATGGCTGAATCTTGATTGGGATGGGCCGGCCGTCTTCCAGTCGGGGCGAAGTGAGTTTCATCTTGATACGGTTCAGAAGTTGTTGACTGAAGGGAACGCCTACCGATGTTTTTGTACCGTCGAGGAACTGAAGAAAGAGAGGGAAAAAGCGGCCAGGAGTGGCGAAGGGTATGGGTATTCCGGCAAATGTCGAAATCTAACGGTGGAAAAGATTCAACTTAGATTGAACCGTGCCGATCCTTTTTGCTTTCGAATAAGAATTCCTGAGGGGGAGGTTGCGTTTCATGATCGAATCTACGGGCTCATCACCGTGTCGAACAGGGAGATTGACGATTTCATCATTCAGCGCACCGATGGGACACCAACCTACAATATGACGGTTGTGGTGGATGACTCAGACATGAAAATCACTCATGTAGTACGTGGTGACGACCATCTCACCAACACTCCCAAACAGATAGTTATCTATCAACTATTGGGCAGGAGTACTCCGGAGTTTGCTCACCTCCCCATGATTCTGGGGCCGGACAAACGACGGCTCAGTAAGCGGCACGGAGCTCTTGGCGTGCACGAATTTCGCAAGATGGGCTATCTGCCCAATGCACTTTTGAATTATCTCGCCCTCCTGGGTTGGAATCCCGACACGGAACAGGAAGTGTTCGAGCCCAGTGAGTTGATGGAAACATTTCGCCTGGAACAGATTCAGAAAAAGGCAGCTGTGTATGACGAAAAGAAACTGAAGTGGATGAATGGCCAGCATATGGCAGGTCGTTCCGCAGCGGACTTGTGGGAAAGGATACAGGACATGGCACCGGAGTGGAGGGCGAACGTGGACAAGGATTATCTCCTGAATGTTTTAGATGTGCAGAAGAAGCGTCTCAAAACGCTTTTGGAAATAATGGAAAACTCAGATTTTTTCTTCGTAGATCCTTCCGTTTATGATGAGAAAACGGCCAGGAAACGCTGGAAAGACAGGTCAACAAGTGAGTTGATTACAAGCTATGCCGAGCGATTGACACAACTGGAAGAATGGGATCAAGAAACCCTTGAGTCCGAATTGCGGCAACTGGCTGCGGAAAGGGGCGTCAAGTCCAGCAGTCTTATTCATGCAGCGCGATTGGCGATGACCGGCGTTCCCAAAGGTCCGTCTCTCTTCTTACTCATGGAGATGTTGGGAAGTGAAACCTGTATCAGGAGGTTGGAGACGGCGTTGAGGAAGTTGCCCAGTTCTTCTCACCCGCGCCAGGAGGAACCGTCTGCCGGATGAAAAAACAAGAGCAAACGGCAGGGAACTTCATTGAGCAGATCATTCAAGACGATTTGAGGACGGGGAAGTACGACGGACAAGTTCACACTCGGTTTCCCCCTGAGCCGAACGGATATTTGCATGTTGGACATGCCAAGTCAATATGTCTGAATTTCGGCCTTGCGGAGAAGTACGGAGGTTTGTGCAATTTGCGTTTTGATGACACCAATCCCACCAAGGAAGAGGCCCAGTACGTCAAGTCCATTATGGAAGACATTGAGTGGCTCGGATTCGATTGGGGAGATAGGCTTTATTATGCATCCGATTACTTCGGAGAGATGTATGACCTGGCAATACGGTTGATCAAGTTGGGCAAGGCTTACGTTGACGACTTGAGCGCGCGTGAAATCAGGGAATACCGTGGGACGTTGACGCAACCGGGCAGGGACAGTCCATTCCGGAATCGTACTGCCGAGGAAAATCTTGATCTGTTCGAGAGCATGCGAGGAGGAGAGTTCAAGGATGGTAC
Source organism: Candidatus Neomarinimicrobiota bacterium (assembly GCA_036476315.1). NCBI lineage: Bacteria > Pseudomonadati > Fidelibacterota > Fidelibacterota bacterium. The sequence continues at coordinate 27,129 of JAZGBI010000061.1, forward strand.
CCGTGTCCTCCGGGCAAGAATTGATATGGCATCCCCGAACTTGAACATGCGTGATCCGGTCATGTATCGAATTCTACATGCTTCGCACCACCGCACGGGGGATGAATGGTGCATATACCCTACCTATGACTGGGCCCACGGACTCGAAGATTCGATTGAGCGTATTACCCATTCCCTTTGCACTCTTGAATTCGAGGACCACCGTCCACTATACGACTGGTTTCTAGAACAACTGGATGTCTACCGTCCTCAGCAGATTGAGTTTGCCCGCCTGAACTTGAGCTACACCGTAATGAGTAAGCGGAGGCTGCTTGAATTAGTGGATGGCGGGGCCGTCAAGGGATGGGACGATCCTCGCATGCCGACCATATCGGGACTGCGCAGAAGGGGATTCACTCCGGAATCGATACGGAGATTTGCCGAGAAAGTTGGCGTGGCAAAGAGGGAGGCAACGGCGGACATAAGCCTTCTTGAGCACTGTCTACGCGAAGACCTGAACAAACGGGCCCCAAGAACCATGGTGGTCTTGGATCCCCTCAAAGTAGTCGTGGACAACTATCCCGAAGGCAAGGTTGAGAAATTGGAGGCGGTAAATAATCCTGAGGATCCCGGCATGGGCACCAGGACAATTCCTTTTTCCAGAGTAATCTATGTTGACCGGGACGATTTCCGGGAGGATCCCCCGAAAAAATTTTTCCGTCTTGCGCCGGGTCGGGAAGTCCGGCTGCGCTATGCTTATTTCATTACCTGCGTGGATGTGATCAAGAACAGGGAAACGGGTGAAGTAGAGGAACTGCGCTGCACATATGATCCAGAGTCCCGGGGAGGGTCCTCCCCTGATGGGAGAAGAGTGAAGGGGACACTTCACTGGGTATCAGCGGATCATGCTCTCAAGGGAGAATTGCGTCTTTATGATAGACTTTTCTCAATACCCAATCCCTCCGGGGAAAAGAAGGGGGGAGATTTCAGACGCCATCTCAACGATTCCTCCCTGAAGACCCTCACCCGATGCCGTTTGGAGCCGGCACTCATCCACGCAAAACCGGGGAATCATTATCAATTTGAGAGACTGGGTTACTACTATGCGGACCCGGTGGAATCTTCGCAGGGAATGCCGGTTTTTAGCAGGACGGTCCCCTTGCGGGATACCTGGGTGAAGATAGAAAAAGCTAGGCTCTCAACCACTGAAAATTGCGATTGAAAAATTGATGCCTCCCTCATACATTGGAATAAGATGCGAGTTATCCACAGAAGGATTGTGACCTCCTTTCCCGTTCTGAGCCTCATTTCTGTCATGCTTGCGGGAAATCCCGCGCCCCGTGTGGTCAATCTCTATCTGCTCGACTTTGACAATCTCAGATCGGATCCCTCCGTGGCCTGGCTGAGCAACGGTTTTGTCGACATGATCAAAGAAGGCTTCAGCGAATTCGACGGCGTGCGAATTTTCGGGAGGACGGAGCTGGAACAGATACTTCAGGACCGATCCGTATTTCTCAGGCAGCCCAGAGGCACCGGAAATGTTCTCGTCATGGGGAGCTTTGTCCGTGATCTTGATCGTATCACGGTCAATGTTCAGCTGCTCAATATTTCAAACTGGAAGGAGTTGAGTAAGATAACCACGATGGGATCGGTGAATCTAATTTCAAAGTTGGGGAGCGATCTGTTCACCGATGTCAGTGCTGCCCTCCGTGATCAGATTCCCGCGCAAACCGGTGGTGTTCTTCGGCCTCCGCTAGCAAGGGCCGAACCCCCGGAGTATCACGAACAGGTCAGTCAAATGAGCTCCTCTCTGTCGGATGCTCTCTCAGAGTTGGAAGAGTCAATGGACCTCTATATCGGAGCCCGCGCGAAGGGGGGTGACACAGGAGCATCCGAGGGAAGATATTACCGCGATTTCTCCTTTGACGGTTCTGGAAACGCGGTGGACTTCCCTTCTGAAGACGCTGAGTTACTGGAAACGATCCTCTCGAGGATCTCGAAAAACCCCTATTCCGTTGACATCGGGAAACCGTCGCTCAAAATGGACCGGAGTAGGAAGGATGACCGTGTTCGACTTTCGATTCCCGTTAAGTATTCTCTGAGAGAAAACCTTATCAAGGATATGCTTTCCTCGCTGCCCTACACCGGAATACGGCAGGACGGCTCTATCACGTCTCTTGAGTTCTCCCGAAGGAAGTTCAAGATCCCGGGCAATCTTGAAAAACGAATTAGTCGAGGTGCTTTCAGAATTGTCCCCGTGATACAGCTTCTCGACAAGAGTGGGAATATCCGGTTAGTGATTCTCGATTCGGCAGATCCGTACTGGCACAGGCAGACTTCAAAGAATGTCAAGTTCACGACAGAACATGTCTTCTCCCCCCTCGTAGCTTTCTCGGTAAGCGGCTGGTCACTGCAGGTAACAATGGAGTCAGCAGAAATAAGTGCCACTTATGAGCTGGATGTGCCGGAAAAGGAGGCAGGAAGCTATTCCCGTGTTCAAGTAGAATTTGTTCCAGAGATTGAACTTACAACGTTTCTCTCAAACATTTTATGAAGTATTACCTGTCTATCATCGTTATTGCCTGGAGTACAACTCTCGGTCAAATCGATCAGATTCCGTCCTTGACGCTTGAAGCGTCAGAAGGTGAAAGCATCTCCTTAGAAAAGGAGGTAGCCCGTGGACCTATGCTCATCGATTTTTGGGCCCTCTGGTGCGCTCCCTGTTTGAAAGCCATGAGATTCTTGAACGAATTCGAAGACAGGTATCGAGATGACGGTTTTCGGGTACTGGCGATCAACCTCGACACGGAACGAAGCCGGTCAAAGGTCAGGAATTATGTCCGGTCAAAAGGCTATGATTTCCTCGTGGCTTTCGATCCGTCCCAGGAGAGTTTTCGCCGCATGAACGGCAACTCCCTACCCTTTACGTTGCTGGTAGACAGAACGGGCACGATTGTGTACCGGCACGTGGGGTATGTTCCCGGTGACGAAAAGAAACTGGAAAAAGAGATTCAATCCCTTCTTTCATCCCGCACCGGGTCCCTCCCTCAATTCGCTCGCTAGTCTCTCCTGATGGCAAGGCTTCTTGCCCTCCTCGCAACTGGAATTGTACTCTTATCCGGTGGGTCACCTTATGTCTCCGCCGGAATATCATTGAAGTACGGTGAGGGTTTTTTGCCAGGGAGCGAGCTCAGAGCAGCCTCCAGTACGCCATATCTGTATCGTGAAAACTTCTTAATGGTTACCGCGGGGTATGGGGATTTCTCTTTTTGGTCAGACTTTGAATTCAGTTCGCCCCCACAAATCGGTCCCGACCATGCTGGTTTGAGAAAATTCCGTCTCACGTGGGAAGGGAAGCAATACACGGCCAGCGTCGGGGACCTGTATGGCCAGATCGGCCGGGGTCTGGGGCTCAATATGTGGGAGAATCAAGCGATCGACTGGGATTCCTCACTCAGGGGATTCCGCATGGAAGTGAAGCCGCTTCGTGGATTCTCTTTGGATCTCCTCGCGGGCCGGGCGAACAGCGGTAGATATCTGCCTCAGGGACCCGGGGTGAATCCTCGCAAACGTGATTTCTCCGATGACGCCACTGTTGGAGCCGTTACACTCACGAGGGAAAATCTTTTTCCGGGTCTAAGGTTGGGCGGCTATTTTGTTCGCGTGAATGCCTCCAATCCGTGGTTCAGCAAGGTAAGATCTGTGTCCGGTCACTATGAAGTAATGGATTCCATGAACGTAGAAACACGATCCAATATTCCAGGATTTTTTTCTGAATACTTCGGGACTAATTATGACCTCTATGTTGAGTTTATGGTAAGAGGCCACGAAATCTCTCTTGCGGACAGTCTCTATTCTTCTGCTCTTGTGAAGTCTCTGCACTACGACAAACGAAGGATGGGGAGCGGGGGATATGCCAGTTTCTCCCTTTACCCGGGAAGATGGGGAATAACGCTTGAATATAAGAACTACGCTCTTGACTATAGTAATCCTGACAAGCGATTGAATCTTCCACTCAGATTGGGCCGACGCAGCATCGTTCAGAGTCCACCCACAGCGTTCAGAGAACACACGTCGACTCTCCTGTCGCGAACGCCTCATGTTATGGATTTTGAAGATGAGGTGGGCATCCAGATTGAGTTTAATTACCGGATGAGTCCAGATCTGTTCCTGATTTTTAACACAGCTCACAGCAGTCGCCATTCAGCCCACGCCAGGATCATCCGGCCCGACTTCTCCACCGAGTGGAAAATGACGACAATCCCTAACGTGCTCTGGATGGATGCTGGTGAGAAATTCTTTCCCTACCGGGAATTTTATTTGGAAGTAGACTACTATGTTGATGATCTCGAATTGGATATCAGAGGAATGGTCGCCTCCACAAGCGAAGTTATCGCTTACGATGAGTCTCTGACGGAGAGAGCCGGAGCGTCCGGCTGGTTATCCCGTCATGCCAAGTATGCTATTTCGTGGGAGAGACGGGACCTGGTTTCCACACCGTTTGAGTTCTCATTCAGCCTGCCCGCAAACTGGGGTCTCGACATCCGGTGGGAACATCAATTGGAGAAGTCGAACTTGAAGACGTTCCTCGCTTTCGAAGACAGAGAATCGGGTCACGTCGACAGTGTGGTCACTGACAGAACAACAAAGGTCCCTTTCTACTATCGATACGTTGCAGTGACCTTGGGAAAACCTTCACGGTTCTCGGTCGGTTTTGTCTATGACCATGCCTCTCGCGTCAAGAACGATCAACCTCAAAATGTGGATCCGGAAAACGACAGCTGGCTCGAGGAAATACTCCGGAAT
>JAZGBI010000062.1 GCA_036476315.1 Candidatus Neomarinimicrobiota bacterium
TGGGGACCTGTACCGGACTAATCTTGATGGCAAGCAGGGTCGATGATTCAAGAGTGCAATCTCTTAATCTACTCAATATTGGCGTCGTGCGGAATTCTTATGGACGGCAGGTTGACTCCTTTACGGCCCCGCTTGACCTTGTTCTTGGAGGGGAAACCGTTTCCCTGAGGGGGATATTCATCAGGGCACCGAGAATCAGTTCCGTGGGCAGTGGGACGGAAGTACTGGGTTCACTGGAGGGTGAACCCGTCATGGTTCAGGAAAATCACTTTCTGGGTTGCACTTTCCATCCCGAACTTTCCGACAGCACTGCCGTTCACGACTATTTTGTATCAATGGTAAAGGAGCTGGAGTTTGCTGGATAGCTTCAAGATTTTGGATAAGATCAACTCGCCCGCTGATCTTCGCGGTCTCTCCGTAAAGAAACTCCGAATGGTCTGTGATGAATTGCGAGAATACATCATCGATGTGATTGAGGAAAAGGGAGGACATTTCGCTTCGCCTCTCGGCGTGGTGGACCTGACGGTGGCGCTCCACAGCGTTTTCGACACGCCGCGTGATCTGCTGATCTGGGATGTGAGTCATCAATGCTACGCTCACAAGATCATAACGGGTCGGAGGGATCAATTCCCAACACTTCGCCAGGACAACGGGATTAGCGGGTTTTGCCGTCGGGAAGAGAGTGAATATGATGCGTTTGGTGCAGGCCACGCAAGCACCTCCATATCCGCGGCACTGGGAATGGCCCGCGCCCGGGATCTGAAAGGTGAGACTCACAAAATCATTGCTGTCGTGGGGGATGGAGGACTTACGGGGGGACTGGCCTACGAAGGAATCAACAATGTGGGCATTCTCGACAGCCAGTTGCTTATCGTGCTAAACGATAACCGTATGTCAATCTCACCGACTGTGGGGGCCCTTTCGCACTATCTGACGAAGGTCGTCACCAATCCTCTGTATAACAGGGTTCGAGACCGGATCTGGGAATTGACGGGGAAACTGCCCAAAGGATCAACCGCCCTGCGGCGTCTCCTGCACAGTTTGCAGGAAGGTCTTAAGACATTCCTGGTTCCAGGTATGATTTTTGAGGAGCTGGGCATTCGCTATTTCGGTCCCATCGACGGGCATGATATGGACGAAATGATCGACACGTTGGAGAAATTGAAAGATTTTCCTCGTCCCTCGGTGGTACATCTGCTTACCCGAAAGGGGAGTGGAAAGAAACAGGCGGAGGAAGATCCCCTTAAGTGGTACAGTGTTGCGGGGAGAACCAATACGAAAAAACCTGAGGGTGAGGCTCCCGACTACTACAAGGCATTTGGACAGATAGCATGCCAGCTGGCGGAACAGGATGAGGACATCTGTTGTGTGGTGGCGGCCATGAGGGAGGGAACCGGATTGGTGGATTTTGCCAGGAAGTTTCCCCAGCGCTTCTTCGATTGCGGCATCGCTGAAGGGCACGCTGTCACATTTTCCGGAGGCTTGGCAGTCTCTGGAATCAAGCCCATCACGGCCATCTATTCCACCTTTCTTCAGAGAAGCTTTGACATGCTTGTCCACGATATCGCCATTCAGGGATTACACGTCGTGTTTGTCCTGGATCGAAGTGGTGTCGTGGGGCCAGACGGACCCACCCATCATGGATCATTTGACCTGTCTTATCTTCAGCTGATCCCAGGGATGACGTTGGCTGCGCCCAAAGACGGGGATGAACTCCGGGATCTGTTGTACACCGGCCTTTATGAATGTGGAGGTCCATTTGCCGTACGCTATCCGAAAGCCTCCAGTCTCGTGTTCCATGAGAAAGCGGCGCCCAAGGCGATTCCCATCGGTTCCTGGGAGATCATCGCAGAAGGGGAATCCCTGGCGATTCTGGCCGTGGGAAGTATGGTGGAACAAGCGAAGAATGCTCTCCCCATGCTTCCTGAATCGACTCTCAAGCCCAGAATCGTCAATGCCAGGTTCATCAAACCTCTCGACGACCTGATGTTGAGGGAAATTGTCTCCAGTTTTGAAGCTGTCTTGACGATCGAAGAGGGAACCCTGGTGGGTGGTTTCGGTTCGGCTGTACTGGGGTGGTTGAATGAACATGGCTACGGGGGGACAGTCTATCAACTTGGGATACCCGATGAATTCATCGATCATGGGAGCAGGAAGACTCTGCTGGACAACCTGGGTCTCACCGCTAATAGGATTTCCGATACTATAGCCAGAATCGGTTCGGGCAAGGAAGTCCAGATCCTCTAAAATCAGCTCATGACATGAACTCAGCCCTCCTCGTTTCCCTGGGCTTTGTCATTTTCTACCTCGGTTACCGCTTTTACTCTCGATCAATTGCCTCCCGTATTTACGCGACTGACGAAAATATAGTCACCCCCGCCCACGAATTCCGAGATGAGGTGGACTACGTCCCCACCAAACGTCATATCCTTTTCGGGCATCATTTTACCTCGATTGCCGGGGCTGCTCCCATCATAGGGCCCTGTGTGGCGGCCTACTGGGGTTGGCTGCCTGCCTTTCTCTGGGTCGTTCTCGGCACCGTATTCATGGGGGCGGTCCACGATTTCGGTGCCCTGGTGGTGAGTGTGCGTGAAAAAGGCAGAAGCATAGCGGACGTCACCGGCAGAATCGTGAGCGGACGTGCCCGAGTGATGTTTCTCATCTTCATCCTTATGCTGATCTGGCTTGTTCTTGCTGTTTTTGCCATGGTTATTGCAGATCTGTTTATCTTGGTGCCTTCAACCGTTCTACCGATCAATATTGAAATAGTTATCGCTCTGGCCATTGGCTGGATACTCTACAAGACGAAAACCGGAGCTCTCGTTCCGTCACTCACGGCTCTCGTCGTGCTCTATCTCTTTGTCTGGATAGGTACCCATTATCCGTTGGGCTTTGATTCACTGGGACTGTCGAGAGAGTCGTCTTCTACCCTGTGGGTTGTGATACTTTTCGCATATTCTGCCATGGCCAGTCTCCTTCCCGTATGGCTACTTCTGCAACCCCGCGATTACATCAACAGTCACCAGCTGTTTGTGGGTCTGGGACTCTTGTACCTTGGCATTTTTGTAGCGCAGCCAGTTATCGATGCCCCCGTGTTCAGGGCAGTCTCAGAGCCGACAGCTCCTCCAATGTTTCCTTTACTCTTTGTGACGATCGCTTGCGGGGCCATCAGTGGGTTTCACGGTCTTGTGGCATCGGGAACGACATCCAAACAGGTGAGCAGTATGAAAGATACAAGGCTCCTTGGCTATGGAGCTATGCTCGGGGAAGGGACCCTGGCACTAGCCTCGACCATAGCGGCGGTGGCTGGAATAGCCCTTCTTTCACGATGCAACCTCCCTTCGGTAGGGGAGGTCGAAAACCTCTCCTGGAGCGTCTACTATGACACCTGGGCCCACGCCAGTGCAAACAAGGCTGCGGCATTCGTGCTCGGTGGCGGAGCATTGATGGAAAAGGTTGGAATCCCGGCTCAACTGGCTCAAACTCTCGTAGCCGTTCTCGTGATCTCTTTTGCAGCCACCACACTGGATACCGCCACGAGAATTCAGAGGTTCGTCCTCACCGAACTGGGAATGGCGTTGCAGGTCAAACCTCTTACGAATCGTTTCTTCGCGACGGCACTGGCCGTTTTGCCAGCCGCCTTTCTGGCTCTCTGGAATGTGACGGATCCCGCCACGGGGAATGCAAGGCAGGCGGGTTGGGTCTTGTGGCCAATTTTCGGTGCCAGCAATCAGATGCTGGCGGCGTTAACGCTGATGATCTTGACTCTCTATTTCTGGCAAAGAAAGAAACCCATTGCGCCTCTCGTGATTCCCATGTTATTTATCATGGTCGTAACGCTCATTACTCTCGTGTTGAAAACTGGAGATTTTTATGCCAGCAACAAATCACTGTTCGTCATTAACTCACTGCTCATCGTCCTGATAGGATGGATGATTCTCGAAGGGGTGTTGGTGGTGATCCGGTCCAAACGCTTCGCGGAAGCAACGACAAAGGGGTGAAGTATCGGTAGACAACTGGAGTTGTTCGAGAAAGAAAAGAGACGGTGGGAGAAGGAAGTCAATTCCTCCCCGACCCGCAATCACAGCTACGAGACGGCAAGCGGGGAACCCGTGAACCTCCTCTATTATCCCGATGGGATTGAGGACGACTACCTGGAGAAACTGGGTTTTCCCGGTTCATATCCGTACACCAGGGGCATTCATGCGAACATGTACAGGGGCAGATTGTGGACAATGCGGCAATTCTCTGGGTACGGAACTGCCCGAGAGACAAATGAGCGGTTCCACTTTCTGTTGAAAGAAGGCCAGACTGGTCTATCCGTGGCGTACGACATGCCCACACTGATGGGGTATGACGGGGACC
>JAZGBI010000063.1 GCA_036476315.1 Candidatus Neomarinimicrobiota bacterium
GAAACGTGCCTGAAAAACCTATTAAGATTCTAATGATTGAGGATAGCACCTTCTTTTCTCAATACATAAAGAAGATGCTGGCTGAAGAAAAGAGCGATGGATTCGATGTGGAATTAAAATATACTGACCAACTATCGGTAGGACTGGAGCTTATTGAAGAGGACGAAATCGACGTCATCCTATTGGATCTCACGTTACCAGATTCTGAAGGATTGGATACGTTCACAAGAACATCTGCTCAAGCATCCGAACTACCTATTATAGTAATCTCTGGTCTCGGAGATGAAAAGCTGGCTACCGAGATAGTCCAGAAGGGCGCACAGGATTATCTGATTAAGAGTCAGGTGAACAACATTGTGCTAAAACGTTCTATTCTCTACGCAATGCAGCGCAAGCAGGCAGAAATAGAAATAAATAACTATCGCGAACATCTTGAAGAACTAATTGAAAAACGCACTCAGGAATTGCAGATATCAAAAGCAAAAATACAGAACATTTTTGATTCTGCTAGCGATGGAATATATGCTTTAGACTTGAAAGGTAATTTCACAGAAGTCAATCAAAGAATGCTTGATATGTATGGATTCGGAACGTTTAATGAGATGTTGGGAACGAACGGGTTTGATTTGATTCCTCCCAGCGAAATCGAAAAAGCAAAGTCAGTAATGGGGGAAGTTCTGGAGAAGGGAGAGATTTCCTCCCTGGAATATTTTGCTCGAAAGATCGACGGTTCTGAATTCCCCGTTTCAGTAAGTAGTAGTATTCTGAAGGATGCTTCTGGAAATGCCGTGGGAACTATTGGAATTGCTAGAGACATCACAGACCGCAAGCTGGCGGAGGAGGAATTAAAAAAACACCGCGATCATTTAGAAGAGTTGGTTGAATCCCGCACCGGCGAATTGCGGAAAACGATCAACCTGATGGCTGGACGAGAAGTTCGCATGGCAGAGTTGAAAGACACGATCAAGGCATTACGCACTCAACTACAAGAAACAGGTATGACACCGGTGGCTGATGACCCTTTGAAGGAGGAAGGGATAATGAATAAGAAATGAATGTTAAGACAGGACCCAAATAGAATGAGGACTCAAGTTCAATGCGATTAAAACCGGACATATCCGATGATCTCTTGTCAAAGTGGCAGAAAATCGTTGACTTGATGGCCACAGTGGTTAGGGTCCCTGCTGGGCTCATCATGAAGGTTCATCCCACGGAGATTGAAGTATTTGTATCAAGCGATACTGAAGGCAACCCTTACGATAAGGGAGAAATGGCTCAGTTGAATACAGGGCTGTACTGCGAGACAGTTATGGCACGACGGGCCGAACTCCTGGTTCCTGATGCGCGTGAAGATCCGGAATGGGCACATAATCCTGACATTAAGTTGGGTATGTTTTCGTATTTCGGGTTGCCTCTGGAATGGCCTGATGGGGATGTGTTTGGAACCATATGTGTTTTGGACAAGAAAAAGAATAGGTATTCCGATACATATCGGGAGCTGATTTGTCAGTTCGGCGAGGCTTTGAAGATGGATCTCAAGAATCTTGTCACCATCTTTGAACTGGAGCGAACACAGAGAGAGCTGCAGAAGATGGTCAACCTGATGGCTAACCGTGAGGTGCGCATAGCGGGATTGAAAGAGATAATTCTGCAATTACGCGCACAGCCGGAACAGACAGGTCTGACGCTAGTGACAGATGATTCATTGAAGAACATAGGTAAGAGGAAGCGCTGATGCGGGCGAAAGGAGCTTGGCGTTTGGCTACGGTGTGGGCAGTGGTTGTCGCAGTATCTCTGGTGTGGAACGTGTTTCAGGAAAAACAACAGTTCTTGGAAGCTGCCCGTATTCAAGCTTGATGTGGAGACTACCTGATTAATAATTGAGATTCACCGATGAGTTATGATGTAGAAAGGCCACTGAAATTCTCTTCCTGGGAAGTGGTGAAACGATTCCTAGTTATTTCTGTCTTCTTAATAGCACTTATTGGAATTGTGACATCGACAATCTACTACAATGATCTGGCTCGAGAGAAAAAGCTTATTGAAAACGATCAAATGCTCGAGATATACAAGTTAAGTGAAATAATTACCATCCATATGGACGCCGTTTTCTCGGACCTGTTAATTGTAGCAGAACACAATCGTTTATTGGAATTGATTGACTCCTATAGTAAGACCAGACGCGATGCTTTAGCGGAAGTTTTTCTAACATATTCTACAAAGAAACGGGTTTTTGATCAGATACGTTTATTGGATACAACAGGTAAAGAAATTGTGCGAGTCAATTTCAATAATGGCGATCCTGCCATTGTCCCCGATGAAAAACTTCAAGTAAAGAAAAAACGGTATTATTTCCAGGATATTTCCCAATTGGATCGCGGGGAAATGTACATATCTCCGTTTGATCTGAATGTTGAATACGGACAGATTGAACAACCGTTGAAACCAACGATACGTCTTGCGACCCCGATTCTTGACAGTGAAGACCGAAAATCCGGGTTTTTAGTTCTCAACTATTTGGGTTCAGACTTACTCGAACATCTAGCTTGGATAGAGTCTGATGCTCATGTTGGACAAATCATGCTTCTTAATTCTGATGGGCATTGGTTGAAAAGTCCCAATAAGGAAGATGAGTGGGGATTTATGTATGAAACTAGGACTGACCTTACTTTTGGAAAAGCATTTCCCGATGCATGGCAACAGGTGAATAGCGAATCCTCAGGTCAATTAATTACAGAAGAGGGACTTTTCACTTTCAATACCATATATCCCTCCTCTGAAAGCATAAAAGCGAGTATAAGGTCAAGTAGGCCATTTGAGCCGGGTGAAACTAAGCAATGGGCTGAAGATTATTACTGGAAAATCCTAACCAGGGTTACACCTGGCGAATTGATTGCGCACTCAAGGAAATTGTTAAAGAGTATTCTCCTGGTGGATGGTGTATTACTTGTAACATCAATGGTCATTCTATGGATTCTCGTCTACACAAAATTATTACACAAACAAGCTGAAAAGGAATTGGAAAAACATCGCGGCTACCTTGAGCGATTGGTTGAGGAACGCACTTCCGAATTAAGAGTTGCTAACGAGCAACTGCGAAAAGAGATCACCGAACGGAAGCACGCAGAGGAAAAAATCCGCAAGTTGAATAGAGAACTTAAACGACGGGTCAAGAGCAGGACTACAGAACTGGAGAAGACGGTTAACCTGATGACCGGGCGTGAGGTTCGCATGGGGGAATTGAAGAGTGTCATAGGGGAACTTCAAACACAATTAGAATCGGCCGGAATGAGACCTGTGGTGAGTGATCCGTTGAAGGAAACAGGCAGAAAAGAAAGCTGATGGGACGGGAATGGAAGAGGAAACCTAATGAATTTCGTTAGTGGGAGTTTGAGGAATAAGTTGATTGTGGTCTTATTGACCACCTCGCTCAGTCCGATTATGATTGTAGGATGGTTGAGTTTTGTCAATGCCAGAAATTCTCTTCGAACTATTGCGATTGACGCGTTAGAATCGATTATCGATCAAAAAATTCAAACAGTAGAGTTATTCTTTCTGGAGCGCAGCCAAGATATCCAAGCAGCTCAAGAATTCTATAATATTAAGGCGAATCTTCCCATTGTGAGCCAGTTTGCTAATGATAGAACCCATCCCGAATATGTTGCAGCTAAGAAAATGCTCGATGGCCAGCTAAAGACATTCCAAAAAGCCTATGACTACGCAGATGTTATGCTGGTGAATTCTGAAGGGGTAATTGTGTATGCATCCGAAGAAACACATGAAGGGAGCGACCTGGGCGAACCTCTTCCTGACCCATCCGGCCAGGTGTTTGAAGAGGGGAAAAAGGGGATATACTTTTCTGATATTTTCCCATTCGGTGAGAAATCTGATATGAATGAGATGATGGTCTCAGCACCAATCTATGATTTTGACGGAATGTTTGCTGGTGTGGCTGTATTGGAGATTGATATGACGCCTATATATAGAATGATTCAAGATACAGCTGGATTGGGTGAAACGGAGGAAACTCTGATCGGTCAGAGAATAGATAATGAGGTGGTATTTCTTAGTCCGCTTCGTCATGATCCAGACGCTGCCCTTACCAGAAAAGTAGCTATGGGGAGTGATATTGCTGTTCCAATGCAGAAAGCTGTTCAAGGTTTACGGGGTGTTGACTTATCTGTTGATTACCGCGGTGAAGAGGTCATCGCTCACTGGCAGTACCTTCCTTCTTTGAATTGGGGGCTCGTTGGCAAAATAGACCAGAGGGAGGCCTTTGCTCCCGTAATGTCATTGAGACGCACTTTAATAGTATTTTCCATTTCCCTGACTTTCCTACTGATAGGACTCTCCTACTGGGCATCAAGAAGGCTTACAGATCCGATAAATTCTTTGAGAGAATTGGCCAATCGAATTTCCAGTGGTGATTTCTCTGTTTACCCCGAAGTTAAGTCTGACGATGAGGTCGGCCGACTTTCTGATACTTTCATTGAGATGGCCAGGGAGTTAGAGATATCAATCACAGAATTGCAGGGGGAGATTGCAGAGCGTAAGCGGGCGGAGGAAGAACTGAAGGAATACAAGGACCATTTGGAAGGGATAGTCCAGGAGCGTACAACCGAACTTGAAGAACGAGTTTCGGAAGTGGAAAGGCTCAATCAAGGAATGACGAATTTGGCAGAAGATATGCAGGTGATCAACGCAAATTTAGAGTCCACAACCCGACAATTATCCGAGGCCAATAAAGAGTTGGAGGCCTTTAGTTACTCCGTTTCACACGATCTGCGAGCACCGTTGAGAGCAATCGAGGGATTCTCAAGGATGCTCGCTGGGGATTATGCAAGTACTTTGGACAAGGAAGGCCAACGCTTGCTGAAGGTTATCACCGATAACACACAAACGATGGCAAATTTGATTGATGACCTACTCGACCTTTCCCGGCTGGGTCGTACAAAGATGAGATGCCAGATTACTGACGCAAACAAGCTAGTTAAAGCAGTCCAGAAGGAGCTTACTGCTGAAGTCCCTGATCGTTCAATCCGGTGGGATATCAAAGACCTCCCAAATATCCGGTGCGACCCATCTTTAATCCGGCAGGTTTTTGTTAATCTCCTATCGAATGCAGTCAAGTATACGAAAACGCGGAAGACGGCCAAGATCGAAATTGGCAGCATGACAGAAAATGACGAGATAATATTCTATAGTAAAGACAATGGTGTTGGTTTTGATATGAAATACGTTGAGAAGCTGTTTGAAGTTTTTCAGCGCTTGCATAGTAGCGAAGAGTTCAGCGGTACAGGTGTTGGACTCGCGATTGTGAAGCGTATAGTTCAACGCCATGGAGGTCGCGTTTGGGCGAAAGGACAGGTTGATAAAGGGGCAACCGTTTATTTCACGTTACAAAAACAAGGGGAAACAGATGAGCTATGAAGACGACATTCAGATTCTGATGGTGGAGGATAATCCTGCTGATGCTGAACTGGCCTTGAGGGCTCTGAAGAAGCACAATCTGGCCAACAATGTGTATTGGGTCAAGGATGGAGCCGAAGCATTGGACTTTGTTTTTGCCCGTGGAGAATATTCTGATCGCACTCAAAACCACCGTCCCAAGTTGATATTATTGGATTTGAAACTGCCCAAAGTGGACGGATTAGAAGTGTTACGCCAGGTCAAGTCTAATGAAGAAACAAAAGTAATCCCTGTTGTTGTACTTACATCATCCAAAGAAGAACAGGATATGATAGAAAGCTATGAGCTAGGAGTGAACAGTTATATCGTGAAGCCGGTGGGTTTTGACAATTTTGTTGAAGCTGTGGCTGAATTAGGCTTGTATTGGCTACTTCTTAATCAACCTCTGCGCTAGTAGCACATCTTTTGGACAAGCGATAATAAACAGGAAAGATTGATCTTTAGAGGAGTCATTAGATGAGTGATCTTATGCGCGTCCTGATGCTGGAAGATGTACCAACAGACGCAGAATTGATTGAACGTGAGCTTAAAAGTGGAAAATTCAATTTTGTTCTGAAACATGTTGACAACAAAGAAGCATATCAAAAAGGATTAAAGGAATTTCAACCGGATCTTATTCTATCTGATTACAGCCTGCCTCAATTTACCGGAATAGATGCTCTGAAGATCACACTGGAGCAAACAACTGACATCCCATTTATAATAGTCACTGGATCTATGAATGAAGATACCGCTGTCGATTGTATTAAGGCCGGAGCCTGGGATTATGTAATTAAGGAGCATCTACAGCGTCTAAACCCAGCAGTAAATGAAGCGATGGAATTGAAACGGGCCCGAGATGAACGTGGGCAGGCGGAGGAGGAATTGAGGAAGAGCGAGGAGAGATACCGGACCACCTTAGACAGTATGTTGGAGGGTTGCCAGATCATAAGCTATGATTGGCATTACTTGTATGTCAACGACATAGTGGCAAGGCAAGGCCGCCGGGAAAAGGAAGAACTTCTGGGCCACACTATGATGCAGGTGTATCCAGGTATTGAAGATACTGAGATGTTCGCATTTCTTCGTCGCTGTATGGAGAGGCGGATTCCACATCGGATGGAAAATGAATTTACATTTGCTGATGGAAGCACAGGTTGGTTTGATCTAAGCATTCAGCCTGTGCCCGACGGCATCTTTATACTCTCTTTAGACATTACCGAGCGAAAGCGTTCAGAGGAAGCGCTGAAGACATCTAAAGAATATACAGAGAATCTTGTTGGTAGTTCTCTAGACATGATCATCGCTGTTGATAACAACAGAAGAATTTCAGAGTTCAATAAGGCCGCTGAGGAGACTTTTGGATATAGCCGGGAGGAAATACTGGGTAAGCATGTAAACATACTCTACGCAGATAAGAAACAGGGTCTTGTTGTCCACAAAATGACGGTCAGGGAAGGACGGCATATCCAGGAAGTGCATAACCGGCGAAAAAATGGAGAGGTTTTCCCGAGTCTTCTTTCTTCCTCTGTCCTCGTTGATTCGAAAGGTAAAAGAGTGGGGGCGATGGGAGTCTCTCGTGACATCACGGGGAGGAAGCAAGCTGAGGAGGAAATCCGGAAACTCAACGAAGAGCTGGAGCAGCGTGTCAAAGAGCGCACTACTGAACTCGAAGCTGCCAATGAGGAACTCGAGTCATTTTCCTACTCAGTCTCGCACGATCTGCGGGCGCCCCTTCGCACCATAGACGGCTTCAGCCAGATCTTACTGGAAGATTACGGCGACAAGCTTGACTCACAGGGTAAAGATTACCTTCAAAGGGTGGATAAAGGTGCGAAGCACATGGCGCAACTCACTGATGATTTGCTGGAGTTATCACGCGTGACACGAAGAGAAATGAAACGGCAAGCAGTTGATTTGAGTGCGTTGGCAAAGGAGATTGCTGCAGAACTTGAGAAGACCCAACCGGAGCGTCAGGTGGAGTTCATAATTCCAAAGGGGTTGGTTGCCAACGGGGATTCGCGTCTTCTACGCGTGGTACTGGAAAACCTCATGGGGAATGCCTGGAAGTTTACCGGTACCAAGCCGCGCGCAAAGATAGAGTTCGGTGTCGAAAGTGTTAACGGCGAGTCGGCCTATTTCGTGAAGGACAACGGTGCGGGTTTCGATAGGGCCTACGCCGACAAACTATTTGCCCCTTTCCAGCGGCTGCATTCAGAGACTGAATTTGAAGGCACCGGAATTGGTTTGGCCTCCGTAAAGCGAATCATACGTCGTCATGGTGGCCAGGTCCGGGCCGAGAGTAGAGAGGGGAGTGGGGCAACATTCTACTTCACCCTTCAGCAACAAAAGGAAGAATAATATGAGCGAGAAAATCATACTTATGGTGGAAGACAGTCCAAATGATGGGATTTTGACCCTCCGTGCTCTTGAGAAAAACAAGGTGAAAAACCGGATCGTTGTGACCAGCGGTGGAGAACATGCACTGGATTATCTTTTTGCAAGAGGTGAGTACGAGGGCCGGGATACCAGTGCTATGCCGGACCTTATCCTGCTCGATCTCAATATGCCCAAAGTAGGTGGTTTGGAGGTGCTGCAGCAAGTGCGCGCAGATGACCGGACAAAACTCATACCTGTTGTTGTCTTCACCACTTCAAAAGCGGATAGAGACCTGATTGATGCTTACAACCTGGGCGTAAACAGCTACGTTCGCAAGCCGGTGGACTTTAAGGAGTTCAAAAGAACTGTGGAACAACTGGAGCAGTACTGGACAGTTCTCAACCTGCCACCGCCCAGGGGAGAAAGATACTAGATGAGAGCACCGCTCAACGTATTGCTCATAGAGGATTCAGAGGATGATGCTCTGTTACTGCTGCGTGAACTTCGGCGCGGGGGATATGATCCAACCTTTGAGCGCGTCGAAACCCCCAAGGACATGAAAGCTGCATTAGAAAACCAAACCTGGGATGTCATTATTTCCGATTACGTCATGCCCCGTTTCAGTGGACCAGCCGCCTTGGCACTGCTGAAGGAGTATGGGTTCGACGTACCATTTATTATCGTGTCCGGAAAGGTGGGTGAGGAAACAGCGGTTCAGGTCATGAAGGCCGGTGCCCATGACTACATTATGAAAGACAATCTGGCGAAACTGGTCCCTGCCATCAAGCGTGAATTACAAGATGCAGAAGTGCGGCGGGAACGCACGCAGGCCGAAGATGAATTAAGAAAATCGCGTGACAAACTGCGAAAACTTTCTTCCCATCTTCAGACAGTTAGAGAGGAAGAGAGGACCGCGATTGCACGTGAGGTCCACGATGAGTTGGGCCAGTTATTGACTGCCATCAAATTTGATGTCTCTTGGCTACGGAAAAGAATACCGAAGGAAGCAACAGACGGGATCGAAAAGACGGGATCGATTCTCAAGCTTATCGATTCCGCGATCCAATCAGTGAAGAGAATTTCATCGGATCTTAGACCGGTAGTTCTGGATGACCTTGGAATTGCAGCGGCCATGAAGTGGGAGGCGAATAAATTTGAAAACCGAACGAAAAAAATATGTAAGGTCAGACTTAGTCCAGAAGATATCGTTTTGGATCGTGATCGTTCCACAGCGGTTTTCCGAATTTTTCAAGAGGCCTTGACGAATGTGGCTCGTCACTCAGGCGCTACCGAAGTGACGGCAACATTAGGAATCGAGGATCATCTGGTAAAACTTAGTGTTGTGGACAATGGGAGGGGTATTACCGAGGAAATGACTTCCAGTTCTGACTCCTTAGGTCTTATCGGCATGCGAGAGCGAGTGATTGCATGGAACGGTGAAATTGAGATCAAAGGTCAAAAAGGGAAAGGGACATCCGTGGGAGTAAGCATTCCACTGGGCTCTTAAGAAAACTACAATGATAAGAGTACTCATTGCGGATGATCATCGGATTGTTCGCGAGGGGTTGAAGCAGATACTGGCTGAAACCTCTGACATTACTGCAGTCGGTGAAGCGAGTAACGCTGGGGAAGTATTAACGCAGGTATTGAAGAATGATTATGATGTCGTTCTATTGGATATCTCTATGCCAGGTAGAAGTGGTTTAGAAGTCTTAAGGGAATTGAAGAGTGCAAAAGCAGGTTTGAAGGTTCTAATGTTAAGTATGCATCCTGAAGAACACTATGCAGTCAGGGCGTTGAAGGCAGGTGCGTCGGGATATCTGACCAAGGATAGGGCACCGGAAGAATTGATAGAGGCGATACGAAGGGTATCATTGGGTGGGAAATATATCAGTGCTACCCTCGCTGAGAAATTAGCGTTTTACCTGGAAGAGGACTCAGAAAAACCACCACATGAGAGGTTATCTGATCGTGAATATGAGGTCATGCGCATGCTTGTTTCAGGAAAGACAGTAAAAGAAATAGCTCAAGAGTTATCATTGAGTGTTAAGACGGTCAGTACCCACCGGACGCGCCTTCTCCGAAAGATGAGTATGAAAACGAACGCTCAATTGACGTCCTACGCTATTCAGAATAAGCTTGTAGAGTAAAGCAAAAAGCCGAACTCACCCCCCCCCAAAAAAACATCTCCCTTCTCTCTTAATCTCCTAGCCTATAACAGGTTGTAGGACGGAGTCGTACAAGGCTTCGGGCCGAAGTCTGACAGATAAATCAGACTCCCTCCGATATTCTTTCCCCCTCAAGCCCTTTACCTTTCTTATACGATGATGATTCAAGACAAAGAAAGAGTTGAGAGAGGACGGGGAGAAGCAAGAATGAAGAAGATTCTCCCGTTGATATTATTTGTATTTGTTGCGATCAGCTCCGGAAAGGACATGAGCCCAGGTTGGATGACTTCGACTGATAATCTTGGTGGCAAAGTTATTCAGTGGGGATTTGTTCAGAATGAGCGGGCGCCCATTCATTTCTTAGGAGGAAGTTTGTTGGCCAAGGGACTGAACAATTCTTATACGAGATTGTCTCCCAAGGCAACACTATTGATTGTTACGGGTATTGGGATTGGCTGGGAAGTATATCAGACATCGCTCTTTGACGATTTCGGCAAAGTGAGTCAATCAGAGAGGTACTGGTTTGACGCAACGGGTGATGCGATTTCTATGGGGCTTGGAGCCCTGTTAGCATTAAGCGATTTTGGGAAGGTCAGTTTTTCGGTAGACCAGAGTCAGTTACAGATACATTGGCCATTATGATGGTGACTGGATACCGGTTGATTGGTTGATTGGTTAACTGGTGACTGGATGCTGGTTACTAGATACTGGTGACTGGATCCTTGATTCTCTTTTATCCTTTTACTTTTATCTTGAAACTTGGTTCTTGGCTCTTGGACCTTGACTGCTGACTGCCAACTGGTGACTGGATACTGGATGCTGGTGACTAGATGATGGATACTGGTTACTTGCTCCTTGATCCCTCCCGAGAGGCCATCGAATGGGAGATATCTAATATTTAAGATGTGCCCCCACGCCTATTTCCTCTTTCTGGCATAGTATCGCCGCACTTTGTTCCGGTTTCCGCAGTCCTTCATGTCGCACCACCGACGTGACCGGTTACGGCTCATATCAAAAAACAACCAGCCACACCCCCGGTCATCCGCACATTCACCAACCCTCTCAATCGCATCGGAAGTCAACAATGACGCTGCCGAACGGGCAATAGGCCACAATATTCGATCCAGCGCATTTTCGTCACCGGACCACCCCCAGTCAAAGCCCTTTTCGGATTGTAAGAGTCTCAAGTGAACCAGAGCTTCCGATAATGAGGCATTCAGGGCAGCCAGGTTAGATGACTCTGGTTGTCTGTCCTCTGCAACCGCAGAGAATATCTGGTAAATGGTCTCCCGAAGGGAAATAGCCTGCCTGTGGACTCTCTTTGTCCTTACAGGGCGCTGTCTTGATTCCTGCAGGATTTTTTCGGCTTCCTGATTTTCTAAGACTCCAACATCCCTGGCCCAGGAAACCAGTTTGCGGTAAGTGCCAATATGTTCATCTGGGTGATCACTGGCATGCCATTCCGCAGTGTTTGCAAAGTCCAGGCATATCCAGCCGGTTTCCAGTTTAAGAGGGAGGTTGTATGCGTTGGTTTCTGTCATTCCCCTTAGGTTCCTTTCACATTAGTTCCAGAATTTTACGATAACCATCAAAATATGCTTGACAGGTTACACTTCCCTTTCCTATATTAACACCAGTGTAAGTAATATAGATAGTTATGAGTTAATAATCAAGATCAAGGAAATGAAAAATTCTTGGTCCCCATTTGGTACGCTCCAGTTCCTGAAAACTGGATATCTATCGTGTTGCCTGCTACCGCTCAGAACTGTTGCTCCGTACCAACGCTCGCGGGATCTGCGGGGATCGGGAAGATTGAATGCGATATTCGCTGGTACCGGTAGGCAACCTTTCGTGAAGGTCTCCTATGCGTTCAAAAAGGCAGCAACAAACATTTCGAGCAGTGCTGGCACAAGGAGCGAAGATCAGAGTGGCTTGAAGACGTTTAGAAAAAGGTTAAGAGACACTTTCCAAAACTTAAATCCATGAAGAAAGGAACAAAGATGACTCCACCTGTGATAACTGGATCCATCGTCAAATGGATCAGGCGAATTACGCGAAATGGACATGATTCAGAAGAAGAAAGCTGGATCGTTCTGGATGCATTGCCAGGAGAGGACACCATAGCTGGGCTGTATTCAAGGGAGCCTTACAAACCAAGTGTCTATTATCCTTTGAGTACGAACTCCCTCGAAGTGGGTAAAAAGGTCCATGAGCAAGAGTAGATCCAAGAGCCAAGTAACAAGGGTCAAGTAACAAGGGTCAAGTATCAAGTAACCAGTGAACCAGTTACCAGATGGCAGTGGGCAGTAGCAGACAAGATCCAAGAGCCAAGTAACAAGGGTCAAGTATCAAGGATCAAGTATCAAGTAACCAGTGAACCAGTTACCAGATGGCAGCGGCAGTAGGCTGTAGCAGAGCCAAGATTCGACGCTAAGGGATGATCATATCCCCCATCTTGACCTAATCCAGGAGATGGTATAACTATTTTTGGATTGCAACTCCTGGGTGGGTCACAATATATTTCGATCAGGCAAGTCGGAATAGTCTTCTGCAAAGGGTGGAACGGGTTTTCACTTTACAAACGCCATTCTAATGGCAAGGATTCCTTTCAGAATGCCCATGTTCGCGAATGCAGGAACAAATATGATTCCATAAGCCTCTTGTTCCGAGCCCACGATAGAGAGGGAAAAAGAAATGCACTGCTGTCAATGTGAGGGCATTGAAACCTTTTTTGATAAAAAGGTGGCGAAGAGAGATCTCAAAAGGTATCGCAAGAAAGGACCCGTCAGGACGACAAGAATTCTCATCGAAGCCCTTACGTCCAATGGCATCCCAGGACAGACTTTGCTCGACATTGGCGGCGGAGTAGGGGCGATTCAACATGAATTTCTGAAGGCCGGCTTGGAAAACGCGACCAATGTGGATGCATCAAAGGCCTATATAGCGTCAGCCCAGGAAGAGGCTGGCCGCCAAGGCTTTGCCGACCGTGTTAGTTACCACCACGGGGATTTTGTCGATCTTGCACCTGAGATTGAGGAAGCCGACATTGTTACCCTGGATCGCGTCATCTGTTGTTATGATGATATGGAGAGGTTGGTCGGATTGTCGGCAGAGCGGGCAGGGAAACTATACGGAGTGGTTTATCCTCGGGATAACTGGCTCATGAAAGTGGCGCGCCCTGTCATCAATTTCGTTTTCTGGCTCAAGGGAAACCCCTTTCGTATGTTCGTGCACCCGACACAAGCGGTTGACACCAGGATTCAAGAGAGCGGCCTTAAACCGTACTTCCACCGAAAAACAGCCATATGGCAGGTAGTGGTCTACGCGCGTTGAAGTGGGGGGCCTGTTCCCCGAAAAGCGGTCCAGGGAACTCGACGGTCTGATATATCTACACCGGTCACCACGCGAGCGGCTAGCTATCAGACCGCTATTATTGCATTCCCAGCTTCTTATTCCGGGCCAAGAATTTTATGGCTTCCTTAACCCTTCTTTTTCTCGTCTCTTCCCTTTTTGCGCTTACAATCCACCCTATATACTGTTTCTTATAGGAGGGCGCAAGGCTCTGGTAATATTCAGATGCCTTTTTATTAGATGACAGGGCTGATTTGAAATCTGCCGGAGCTCTTTGAATGTCTATGACTGGTGATAATCGGTCCCAGTAACCGTTTCTTCTGGCCTCCCGTATCTTTGTAGATCCTGCCTCAGTCATAAGTCCTTGCTTGATCATTTTTTGAACCCTTTTCTTATTGAGCTCGGACCAGATGCTCCGATCTTTCCTGGGTGTGAATTTCCGCATATACTTCTCATCGTCAACCCTCCGGATAATACTATCAATCCACCCAAAACATAACGCTTCCTCCACAGCGTCATCATACGGTATGGTTGGTTTTTCTGTGTGTTTCTTATAGTACACTAGCCAAATCTCATTCTCTTTCCCTTGGTTTTTTCCCAGCCAGGCTCTCCAGTCCTTTCTGTTTGTGACATATAAAGTTCTGGGAGCTTTCGAACGATTTTTCATGTATTGGTTTTGCGACAAAACAACTGAGCGGTCCCACCACTCCAGGAGGCATTATGTCTTATACAGCCCGCCGCCTGCGCCACCAACCGGCCAGGGCCGCGTCAAGACTATACTTACCTGGACCAACCATGAATACGCCGGTTAACACAAAGAGATTCTTCAGGGCATGGCCAGCGCTCCCCCTACCGCTGGCGAGGTGTGACCACGAGGCCATCAGCATCGTGAATCCCAACAGCGCGCACATGGGTCGGAAGAAAAGACCAAGCGCGATGAGAATGCCGCCGATCGATTCCGAAAACGCTGCGAGAAACCCGAAGACAGTGTGACCGAAGTCGATTCCAATGTGCCGCATGACGCCGCCACTGCCTGTCCAGTTCTCAGGCCCGGCAACCAGCTTCCTCCAGCCGTGAAAATATGTGAAGCCCAATCCAAACCCGATTCGAAGCACCAGGAGACCCAGATCCTGCCATTTTGTCCACGCTCTCTCCAAGGTTTCGTTCATCCTCTCCCCTACTCTGTTCACCCGGCTTGCCAGCGCCCAAGCTCAGTCGTGCCCGCTCGCGGTGAGAATCCGTGGTCCGACTCCATTTTCAACCCGTCTTCACCAAACATGATGAATTTCTGATTACAACCATCCATTAATCTTGTAGAAGAAAATTGCAGTGTACTCGTAAATGGCCCGGCTGGAAACTGACAGATTCTCAACATTGGGAACCAACTGGAAGGGATCAATGTGTATTATTTTTCTTCTCTTTCTATAGAATCTCGCCTTTACCGGATGAACCACAATCCCTGTCTTTCGGAAAACACCCTCAGCGCGAGGCATGTGCAAAGATGAAGTCACTAAAGCAATTGTTTTCACTTCCAGGCTATCCAGTATTTGCTTTGTATAAAGAGCGTTTTCTCGGGTATTTCTTGACCTTGCCTCGACAATTATCTTCTGCTTGAGCACGCCAAATTCTACAAGAAGATCTTCCATCATGTGAGATTCTTTTTCAGGCTCATTGAAAAATTCTCCACTTCCGCCCGACACTATTATCACCGGTGAAACCTTCTCGTTGATAAGTCTTATCCCGGTAATCAATCTCTCTGGGTTTCCTCCCAAGACCACGATGGCGCCCACTCTAAGATTATCGAGGTTGGGCGCTGGAGATCCTGTCAAGGGAGTTACTAACCACTTACGAGTAGGCGTAATGCTGAAAAAATATAGCACCACGACACCAGTCAGGAAAAGCACATTGAACAATCTTCTGTTTCGCTTCCTTCTGAACCAAAAAGCGAGCACGAGCATTATCAGCCCAAAGCTCAGAGGGTAAATAAGCCAGACAAGTATCTTAGATATATAGAAAGA
This sequence comes from Candidatus Neomarinimicrobiota bacterium, assembly GCA_036476315.1. NCBI lineage: Bacteria > Pseudomonadati > Fidelibacterota > Fidelibacterota bacterium. The sequence goes on from JAZGBI010000063.1 coordinate 15,365, forward strand.
CATTATTCGCTCAGTTATATATCAAGGACGAAAATCCTATCTGATAACATGTCCCTCGATCCTTTTATCGCCAGAGCAGAATGGGAGAGTGGGCTGTGTCCATAACGTGTCATAATCTTAAGTTCATTTGATTTCAAATCATACACCCTTAGACGAAGACTATCAAGTTGAATTAAGATACATTCTCTGTGAGAAACCCGTCGTGAAAGACGAGTTTTTGACGATGTTATGCGTCGTCTTCTCAGTAGTCGCAGCGGAGTCCCGATTCTATCGGCAAAACCAGTGACATTTGCTTTGCCAGCCCGCCTGCGCTCCCTTTAGTCGGGAGTGGGCAGGCCTGCCCACTCTCCCGCTCTGGCGGGATTTGGAGGACGGATCATTCTCGTCCGAAGAAGTAAGATTGGTTGCTTTCATGTTGCTATTCTCTCGTCGGACTATCTTATAAGTGATTGGTTTATTAGGTCCTGCACCACCATTCAATGAGATGAAGGCCGGTGAGGCTAGAATACGCGCGGGGGACGTCCGCTGCAGCGAGTTGTTATGGAGCGTCTTTCCTTGTTGTCTTTTTCCTTAATCGTTCTTCCATATTGATCATGCGCAATTGAGAGACCCCTGCTTGTGGAGTTCACTATTGAAACCCCGTTCTTAATTGCTCTGAATCTGGTGATGTAGGAATGATATGGTGAAATTGATTTCAAATCCCCTGTCGGGATTAGGAGGAGTTCAGTTTTAGTCTTTCCAGTTTGTGCTCAATGTAAAACTGTTCTCTGTCATGAGCGATCACAGGCGCCTCGTGGGGAAGTTACATGAGAAGAGAGGCCAGGTCCCATTTCGGGCCTTCATCGCGGCCCAAGAGTCTGATCTTACTTGGAACCCGGTAGATCTCAAGGACTAATATGCCAACAGAAAAAGCGGAGAGACTGCAATGGCGACCAGGATGAGTGGAAACCACCAATCGGTCTCACCAACTCGGGCTCTTCCTCTTAGTGTTTTCATTTTCTTCACTTCTTCACTCCTTTCTAATTGATTGGACAGGGGTGGGAGAAAAAGGTTGCCATAAGTTTTTCGAGAAAGTGACATTAAATCCGGGGGTCGGACCAAGCTATGTTATTGATATTCAAAGAGAATCGTTCCAATTTACTCACAAAATGGCTAATCTCCACAGGATCCTGCGGATAAGCATCAATATGGGACCTTATTCACATGATTATTCAACAAGATCAATTAGTTACCCCGGTCCGATCCTCTCTGACAACGGTGGTAACAAGAAATTGTCAACACTTAATATTTAGGTTGTGACCCCTTTCCACAAAGGTCCCCTTCATTTCTTCTTGATATGAACTACCTTGTGATACCATTTTAAGTCATCTTTGTCAAATTCCATGTCCTCATATTCCGGATTGTAACTGACAAGTCTGATTTTGTCTCCTTTGAAGTGTATTTCCTTCAGCATTATAGCCTCATCCTTAAACCTAACAACAACCATATCTCGATTCCTTACTGTAGCGGCAGGTGAACATATCACGATGTCGTCCGGCCTAAGAAGTGGCTCCATACTGTCTCCCTGTATTGCAGTCACTTTTAGACCATAGGCAGTAATATCTTTAAGGTCGTAGGGTCTATTCATCTCGTCATCACCGTGTCCAACCGGATATCCGTCTTCTGAAAAGAAATCCTTGGCACTATCGGCTACCCATCCAACAATCGGAATCTTGGCGGCTTGTAGATCCGGAGGCTCCCATGTTGCCCCTGGCGGCCGATCCACGGCTGGGGGGAGTTCCTCACCAGGTTTCAATTCGCGTTCAACAAATTCAATTTCAGTATGCTGGTCGTTCCAAATTATGTCTTTCTTGAAAACCTCTGCGAGGCTGATCAAATTACCCTCATGAGGTTTTCCCTTTCCGAGCCTCCACCGCCACAACGTATTTCTTCTAATGCCAATTTTCTTCGCTAGGAGATCTTGATTCCATGACCTGGCTTCAGGGGTGCTCAGCAGTTCCTTAACTGTTTCAGTTATTCTCTTCATATTCAAAATATAGCGGGAACCACGTTCAATAATGTGTATCATATGTCAAGAATCTATTGACAAGTATTACATTGCCTGTTATATTTGTAACCCATAATGGAACGTGGAAAAACGAAACCTCGACATTTTAGTAAAAAAGCTGGGCTTGGCTTTGTGGAAAATTGGAGTATCACCGAGTCTGTGAGTCGCTCGTGAAATGGCGAGCGAAGAGTCACTGAGGTATACCAATTAAAGATTGTGGAAGTTTTCGGTGTACCCGTCGATTTTCTTTATCTTGATTGTGAGGGTATGCCAGAACCCAGCTGTCTGGAGTCGGTGATATTCATATCCCGCAAATGGCCACTCAAGGCATCAAAATAGGGCTTTCTTCACACAATTATCCGATGAAATCAGTCAGTTGCATTGCTCCAACCGTATGTCCCACAATAAGAAGGACTAACCAGAATGCGACCCAAAGATCGACAGTGATAAACTATTGGGTTGAAATTAGAAACGGAACAGTTATTGAAAAGAATACAGTCGTAGACTAAATTGCATCAGCGCGAACGAGTACTCCGGATGATGAGAAAACCAGCACTTTCAGGCATCCAATCAAGGACCAACTTGGGTGGGAAGAAATTCCCCCCTGAAGCGTCCGTTTGGATGCCTTTGGAGTGCTTGTTCGCGCAATCACCCAAGAACTTCGGGGGGGATTTGTTTCATACGTTTCCGCCCCCTTCATTTCACCAATTTCCTGCTCTATTGATACGATACATCCAATATTTTGAACCTCTTGTTTCGGAATCTGAGGTCGGACCACGCTAAGTTATTGGTATTTAAGGGAAATCGTTCCAAGAACAGGTGTTTTCAGGCCTTCACAGTACCATTCAGAAGAGTTCTTGCTAATCAATTATGGCAAGAGCTCTGCAAGGACAAGTTCTTATTGGGGCGTCATCAACCGGCTTGATAGGTGAGAAAAAGGATCACCAAATGAGCGGCCCATCCGGAGAACATTGGCTCACCGATGAGGAAAGGCGCGAGATGAGGGAACGGTATGAGCGCCGTAAAAAAGACAATTCAAAGAAAAACCAATCGGGACGAAAGAGGCGCAAGGAATCGGATCGAAGTTGACCGAAGCAAAGAGAATCGCTGCTAAATTCGTGATGAGGCTCGCGCCTTATCATGACCGACATTTAGGTGGTTATTTGGGGTGGTAATTTGGGTGTGGTAATTTAGCGTCGGACCACGCTATCTTATTGATCTTCAAAGGGTAACCTTCCAAAAACAACTGTTCTCAAGTCTTAGAACGTCGTTTTTCATGCCAACACGACCCTTGTAAGAAGCACCAGTTCGAAAAGCCAGTCCATCCAGCGCTGTCGATCCCTGACAAATCTTAAGAGAAACTCCTTCCTGCCAGCTCCTCCTCCTGACCCGACGGGATCTAATCAAGTCAAAAGTACAATTCTACTCCCAAAATGGCCACTCTCCCCGGGATCCTTTGGATAAGCATCAAAACACCACGTTTTCGACATAGTTATCAAATAGAATCAAGGAATCATGCTGGTCCGACCCAAACTTCACCCCGTGTTGCTGATGCAATCAAGTGGGACTACGAGATTACCTAAAATATTGCTTTAGCTTCTTGTAGAAGCTTTCATGGGAACCTATGGAATACAAGAAAAGGGTATCTCTCTTTATCTCATAGGAGAGCAGAAGTAATTGGGGCCCGTGTTTGAATTTATGAACTCGAATCCCTCTTAGATCTCCCTTTTTCAGTTCCCCGATCTCTGGACTCTCCAAGATTAATCTAACCTGATCGTCAATCGCCAACTGGAGTTTCTTGAAAGACTTTTTCTTGAACTTTAGAAAATGATTTGAGGCGATGACCTTCAATCGATCACGCCAAACTGATATTCCTCGCCAAGTCCCGCTTCAATTTCCTTTTTTGCCTCAAGAGTTTCCTTGACGAATGACAGCGGTAAATCAGGATATTCTTCAGAAAGCATCCCGTCAGTAATATATTTCTTTATCTGTTCTGAAAGTGTTCTATGTTCCATTTCAGCTTTCACTCTCAATTTCATTTCTATGACTTCTGGAACTCTTAAAGTGACAACTTTCATCGTGTTCTCCTGTATTTCATTCGAATACAAGTTAACTATTCTGATAATTCCTTCAAACACTTTAATGTTCTTCACGACGCAAGATGATAGGGTAATAGACTGCGGAATATTCTACCTGTCCCGCTCGGGCGGGGTGCGTAAGGGTCTCGCCATGTCGGCTGCATCTTGATTGCGATCAACGATAATAGCTCAGCAGAAAAGAATAAACAAATAGCGGGCGGCTATGCAGAAAACATCAAGACAAGGGGGTCAAGTCTGCCGTTGCCCCCTCTTTTCAATGAACTTGCTAAGACTATTTTATCCCGTTCCTCTGTAAATCACTCGCCAAATCTTTCCCTCGACAGAGTCAGAGATATACAGTGACCCATCAGGCCCCTGCGCAAGGCCCATTGGACGAGACCGTACCTGGTCGGGCCACGTGATCCTTTCCATACCGGCGAATCCATCCGCGAAAATCTCCCATTCACCTGAAGGTAACTGCCCGTCGAATGGCACAAAAACGACTTTGTACCCCTGTTGAGGTAGTGGTGCCCGGTTCCATGAACCATGGAAAGCGATGAAAGCACCACCATGGTACTGTTGGGGGAAATGATCCCCGGTATAAAACAAAACGTCATTGGGTGCCCAGTGGCCAGGGAAAGCCATGATTGGTTTGTCGAACTCATCGCAACGGCCGGTCATGTTCCCGTCACCACCATATTCCGGTGCGAGCACCTTCTTCTCCTGGATTTGATCATAGTAACAGTAAGGCCAGCCAAAATTCGATCCCTCTTTCACCAGCAAAAACTCTTCAGCAGGCAATTCCGCGTTTTGTTCTGCAGTATAGATGTTTGGCCAGAGCGCGTTTAGCTGGTCACGTCCATGCTGGACAACGTATAAATAATGACTGAGAGGATTCCAGGCGATGGCGACGGCGTTGCGAATACCGCTTGCGAAAATGTGTCCATGGGATACCTGAGTCTGGCCTAACCGTTCCACCTCGAAACGCCAGATCCCACCATGACGTTCCAACTGAGGGCATGGATCAAGCCCTGGCGATTCGGGTATACGTGTTTCTTCCTGGCAGGCGTTTGAGGGAGCTCCCACGTTTACGTACATCCAGCCGTCCCCATCGAATGCGAACGGTTTAACTGCGTGCTGATCCTGGACCGGGAAGCCAGTGACAACAGTCTCGGGCGGAGTCACAGGAAGCAGCTCCCCTTCAACTAATCGATAGCGGACCACGGCCGTGTCCGAGCCGAAGTAGAGATATCCGTTATGGATGTCAATGCCCGTACCGCCAGCTTCTCCAAATCCGTCGATAATATCCGCTCTGCCGTTGCCCGTAGTGTCGCGAAGAGCGATGATCCCGCCCTCTTGTGTCGGTCGTCGGAGAGCCACGTAAATGTCTCCATTCTCGTTCACTGTCAGGTGCCGGGTTCGACCCAGGCTGTCGGCTATAACAAAGGCGCAGAACCCATCAGGCAACTGAATTCCCCCATTGTCATTATCGCACTCTAACCGCCCAGTTTCATGTGGTGGGGAATCACTCTGAACTTGCTTTACATAGCAACCATCAACAGATAGAAGAAGTGAGGTCCAGATAAGAAGATGAATCACACTATTCAGCGTTCCTGTTACAGCAGTCTCGAAAGACTTAGTCACTAGTAGCCTCCTTGCTTCGTTGAGGACATCAGTTTTCGGCGACGGGGGCAGATTCAAAAAACTGATGCTTCAATGCACTAGGTATTTTCGAACTGATCTAGCCATTATCAAAAGAATATTTAACTACAGATATTTCCATCGACTAGCGATAGGGAGTAGCAGGTGAAGATCTGGGGAGATGTTCTGGTGGGATATCAGACATTGCAGTCACCCTGAGATATACGGAACTCAGCAAGAGATCAGCCAGGGATAGGGTGTTTGTTGGGGTCGGACAAAGCTAAGTTATTGAAAGTGTTTGTTGGGGTCGGACCAAGCTAAGTTATTGATATTTAAGGGGATTTGTTCCAAAAGCAGGTGTTTTCGGGCCTTAAAACGCTCTTTTTGGTGTCAAAATGACCCCTCTAAGAACCATACTTAACCGGGTATGTGGTGTCTGTTAGCTCGGGGCATTCCCTTAAACGTACGATCTTACCCCTCAAAAGGCCACTCTCCACAGGATCCTGCGGATAAGGACTAAAATAGCCCCTTTTTGACACAATTATCCAATAAGATCAATCTCTACTGGTGTCGGACTCCATCATAATACAGAAAAGTTAATAATCAAGATGTGACCCCATTCGCGGGATCAGAGCCGCTCAGAATCTAGTTGATGAGTCTAAATCTTGTGCAAATACAATGAGCAGACAATGTTTGCAACTCTATTATTATATCTACCGAACTAGGTTGGAGAAGTTGCAACGACGGTTTATCTGACTCATAACACGTAGGCTAGTCCAGTGGTGAGTTCAACATCGTATTTTTTCAAGCTCTTTTCCACGCCATTTTCCACCACGGTAGGAGGGTCATTATCGTAGCGTGCGTTCATTTTGATCGCCACCGATAGTTTTCCCGTCAGAGCGAAGGTAAGACCTCCATCAAGAAGTACCCGGAAGTCAAACAAACGCGTTATGTCCGGTTGAAAATACGTTGAAACCTGAAGCAAAAGCCTCTCATCTGGCTCCCAACCAAGGACCAAGTAATTAGTTGAGCGGAGAAGGTTCTTCAAAGTGTCTTCAGGGGCCTTGGCGTTCCTAATAAGTTCTTGTTCCCACATGAAGCCCAAGCCGGTCAGGAGCCTGATGAGTGGTTTACCTTTTTCATCAGCTGCTCCTCCCAGCCATCGAATCCGCAGGCCGCCTCCAGCCAGGTTTCTATCCTTAAGTCGTAAGAATTGGTTGAATTCTTTCTGCATAAACCCTTCGACAAGAATCCCTCCGTGAAGAGATTGAGTTCGACGCAGGTGGACGAATCCTTTATTCATAAACAGTGAATCGGTCTCTCCCAATTGGCGACCGATCACAAGGAACGTATGGTCTGCCCCTTTCAGATAGTCGAATCGAAGGGTGCCGTTCATACGTAAGAGCCTGGAATTGCCCGCCACAACGCCAACGTCTATGTCCAAGGCCGGATGCAGGCCTGGAGTAAGTTCCCCTTTCCGCATGGCTTCAGTGTTTATCTGGGCCGAGAGGACAGGTCCTATGGCAAGCATTGCCACGCACCATAAACTAGTAGCGATAGATTTACCTAAAAACACGTCTAGGCTTGATAGCTTCCGCGAAGCTGTCCTCTATTCAATCGAGTTTAGCACCCGTCGTGAATCGTTTCGTGGGCATGGGGTCATGGTCATGGGGCCACATCTTAATTATTAACTATTTTCCTTTCCCTACGCCTCAGGTTGTAACCTGTTATCCCTTGTTGGAGAAATGGAGTATTGGGACATGGACACTAGTTAGCAGCGGCAGTTGGCAATAAGCAGTCACCATCCAAGATAAAAGGAAAAGGTTCAAGGAACAAGTAGCAAGGGTCAAGGATCAAGTAAGCAGTATCCAGGAACCAGCGGCAGTTGGCAGCACGCAGAAGACGACACAAAGGACTAAAGATAAAAGGAGCAGTTGACAGTGGGCAGGAGGTAGCAGTTTTCTCAGAGCTTTCTTATAAAAAGGGGTCAAGTCTGCTGTTGACCCTTGCGTAAATCGGGTGACATCTTTGGGCGTTGGGGTCACATCTTAAATGTTCAGCGTCGAGGAATTGATTGCTAAATTACCAAGAGTCAAAGGCAGACTTGTTTACTTCTCTCACAGGACAAATTAAAAGAAATGAATAAGGCAAGACGAGAACAGGCAAGCCCGTCCCCAGTTGGAACGTTCCCTGAAAGTTGGGGGCGTTGGTGAGTTCGAGTCTTGATCACTCTGCTATTGCGGGCAGGAACTGGAAGCTGGAAAAAAGAGACCACGCCACATTTGATTTAACGTCCATAACCTATTACACCCCCATTGGTTTAACATTTCTTGCGGGTCTGTTGACCAGGAAGATGCGTCTATCCAGCACAGGGGAAGTATCGGTAAATGATCAGGTTATAAACTACCTGGAACGAATCGACTTCCTGAAGTTCGCGGATGAGAGTTTTCACGGCAATGTTTCTATTATCCCGGAAAGACCCTCTATTCAAAGGCGTTCTCTCCCGGAAAGTCTCGTGGAGTTCTGCCTCATCAACATCAGAGACGTGGACGAATTGGAGACGGTCATCGATAGACTGTCCACTTTATGCTCTGAAAGAGCTGCAGACATAATTCCCTATCCTTACGTAAATGATGTTTTTGCGAAGTTACTTGACAACATCTTCCGGCATTCCCACACTACCGAGGCGTTCGTCGTTGCTCAAACGGCATCGGGATGTGTGCGTATATCCATTAGTGATGTAGGTGTCGGGATTCCCCAAAACATTAGATCCCAATATGGATCTGTTTCTACAGATAGTGAGGCAATCAGGAAAGCGACAGAACTCGGTATTACAACTAGCGAAGGAGGGACAGAATTGACGCTTCTTAGAGACTACATAGTTGACCCTGAAGATTATCTATTCATTGCTTCGAATCAAGGATGCGTTACTTTTCGTAGAAACAGGTCATTCACACACAGAAAATACGACAGCAATTTTTCAGGTACCTTTGTTGAGATCTGCTTTAAGATTGAGTCTAAATATAGAAGGCAGCTTGAGGATAGCGATCTGCTTTTTTGAATATCTGAGGATCGACCTTCGTGATTCTAATAAGAGAGGCAATTTTGAACCGCACAGCGTCACCAATATTAATCAGTTCTACATGATACCCATCCTCATATAGTTTCAATATTGTGGCCTGAATGAAGGAAACTGAGACATCTCTTATCCCGTCGAAACCGAAGACTATGCGACCTGGTTTCCAATTTTGTCGCCCAAGAGAATTTGTTATAAGCGAGCACAGGGAATTTCCCGAATGCCTCGTCAATGTATGCTGGGTGTGAGATGATATTTTGACCACTGCGTCCATCTTGTAGACCTCTTCTTTTCACCAATTTACAACAATATAAGGTTTAAGACAGTTCCCAGTTTTGGAGAGATGGGGAGCTGCAGCAATGGGAAAAGGGGTCAAGACTGCTACGAATGTTTATGGCAAGATAAAACTGTACCAGTTGTGGCAAAATTAGGATGTACAGTTTTTCGCTTGAGAGCGGAGTTAGAAAAAGTGAAGAAATAATTAGCTGGACTTTTGAAAGTAAGAACCAAGAGAAAGAACAGTAGCAGTCCCGAGGCGTCGGGATCTCCGCTCCGCTCCGATTGGCAGTGGCAGTGGGCTCCGCCGTTGGTGGGATTTCCGCCCCGAGAAACCGTCGGGATTTCGCTCTGCTCAACTACGCTCCGACGTAATGAGGGGCATGCCGCAAACGCTTACTTATACACCCACTAACTCTAGCTTCTTTACTTCCTTGAGGTCTGTTGTCCGTTTGGCGTGCCAGAGTGAATAGTGGTCCTGCATGGCCATCCAGCTTTCCGGACTCCGACCCAATACCCGGGAAAGACGTAGCGCCATTTCTGGCGTAACATTACTTTCACCATTCAATAGTCGGATAAAGGTAGAAGGCGCTACATTAAGATTCTTTGCCACTTTTCTGGCACTCAAACCAAACGGTTCCAGGTAGACCTCTCTGATGAATTCACCAGGATGGGGAGGGTTGTGCATGCTCATGAGTGATAATCCTCGTAATTGACAATATGGGCGTTTCCATTTTCAAATTTGAAGGTGACGCGCCAATTGCCGCTGACCGATATTGACCAGATGCCTTTTCGGCCCCCTTTCAATTGATGTAAGTTAAATCCAGGGATATTCATATCATCAATATTGGCGGCGGTATCCAAGGCGGCCAACATGAGGCGCAGTCGCTTCGCGTGTGCCGCTTGAATGTCGGCCATAGATCCTGTCTCAAAGAATTTTCGTAGCCCTTTGTGCTTAAACGACAGAATCACCATCTAATATAGCACGTTGCGCGCCACGCAACAACAAGTTTTCTCTCACGTTCATGAGAATAACAAGTTGCTAGCTGCTGATGTTGAGGATTTTGTGAAGGACCTGAATGGCGTACTGGTTCTTTTCAGGACTATGAAGGATAAAAAGATTACGGAGAGCGATCTGGGAAAACTGGTGGAATAGGTAGGAGAGCACTACGGGGAACACATTGAAGAACCCCTGTACGCTTACGCTACAGGGCAGGCCCCGATACAGTCGCTTCGCTCCCTACAGGGCAGGCAAGCTCCAAGATCCAAAAACCAGAAGTCAAAGTTGGCAGTCCCGAGGGATCGGGATCTCCGCTACGCTTCGATTGGCAGGAGGCAGGGTCAAGATAAAGGATAAAAGAGAAAAGATAAAAGGACCAGTTGGCAGTTGGCAGCGCTAGACGTTATGAGTTATGTGTTAAGAGTTAATGGAAAGAGGTTCGATGTTCGATAGCAACCAGGGACCAGTTACCGACAGTGGGCAGGGAGAACTAGGGGAGGCACTGGAATCCTTGCTCTTTGAAATGCTTATCGAATACAAACGCTATCTTGATCCCTAATCGCCGCATCATATCGAAACTGACACAATCTACAAGGCTGAGTTCACGCCTGTTTGCGGCAAGCATGCTCGTTACGCCTGCCTCGTGGACCGATTCATGAACCCATTTGACAGTCAAGATTGGAACAACGTCTTCTTGAAAGCTCCTAACTGCCTTCATTCCAAGACGATGTTGAATTAATGCGAATGTCTCAATTAGAATATAACTGCTACACACCAGAGTATCGCTCTTGTCAATAAGCTCTTCCCATTTTTTCCCGGCTTTTGAATGATTTTCATCGTCAGCGTCCAGGATAGCCAAGAATGCCGATGTATCAATAAAACTGGTCATTTCCCGTACGCCTCAGCCAGATGCCTATCATGTTGAGTGGATAGATCTGTGCGACCAGACCGAAAACGACCAGCCACTGCGATTGCCCGCCGCCGCCGCTCATCAGGACCTACGGATGAGATGGAACGAAGCAATATTTCTACTCCCCGACGAATTAGTTCCGCCACGGACTCATGCCTCTCGGCTGCTAACCTCTTCAATGTGGTGGCTTGTTCATCAGTCAGCTGGATTTGAGTGCGAATCATGACTGTTCCCCTTTCTTCATGATTACATTTTTGATGTAATGATAACACACTTGGTTAAGAAACGCAAGGAAAAGTAGTTGGCAGTAAGCAGGGGCAAGATAAAGGATAAAAGAGAAAAGATAAAGAGAGACAAGTATCAAGGATTCAGGATCAAGTAACAAGGATCCAGCGACCAGTTGGGAGCTCGCAGGAAAGGGGTCCTATTTTTTGTTGATATATACGCCCTTTGTATGCTATACTTGGGAAAGGGCCACTTGGGAGTGACGGAGCGGGAGCCAAGAACCAAGAGCCCCCGTACGGTGCCGCTACCTGCCCGCCACCCACAGGGTGAGGCAGGCGGGCGGGGCAGGCAATCCGCAGGATCCTGTGGAGAGCCAAGTAACAAGGATCCCCGTACGCTGACGCTACGGGACAGGCAAGTAGCAAGGATCAAGTAACAAGGATCAAGTAACCAGTGAACCAGTCACCAGTTGGCAGTCAGCAGTGCCACGAATTACGTCGGAGCGAAGTTGAGAAAAGAATTAAGAGCAATATAATACTTTAATAGAATTTAATTGGATTTTACCTGAAAGTATGAATATATTTCAGACACAAGGGGTCAAGATAAAAGGAAAAAGATTAAAGATAAAAGTGGGCAGGGGCCAAAGATCAAGAACCAAGAACCAGAAGTGGTAGTTGGCAGTTGGCAGCAGCAGTAGGCAGGAGACATAGATCACATGAGCTTCAAAAAACTAAAGGTTTATGAGAACGCTTATCAGTTGGCGATGGATGTGTTTAAGGTCTCTAAGTCTTTCCCGAAGGAAGAAACATATTCATTGACGGACCAGATGCGAAGAGCCTCTCGATCTATCTGCGCGAATATTGTTGAAGCTTATCGTGAACGAACATATCCCAGATTTTTTTCATCAAAGATCAGAGGAGCAGATGCAGAAACCAGCGAGATGCTGGTCTGGATCGACTTTGCCAAAGACTGTGGATATATTTCGAGTGAGGTTCACCAATCACTCGGTGAAAGATACAAAGAGATTGGCAGAATGCTGGGAAGCATGGCCACCCATCCTGAGCGGTTTATCCCGAGGGAAGTGGTTGGCAGTAACCAGTAGAAGCAGGAACCAGTTGGCAGTGGGCAGGAGGCAATCGACAGAAGGGAGCAGTCAGAAAAAATCGTAAGCAAGGGACGGTGAAAAGAAAACAGATTAATATGAATGTAGTTGCTGCCAACTGCAAACTGCAGACTGCCAACTGACATGATTGTTCATGTCGACATGGATTCGTTTTTTGTGGCCATTGAACGGCTGAAAGACCCGTCCCTCACGGGGAAACCGGTGGTGGTGGGAGGAGATCCTTCATTGGGCCGGACCGTGGTGGCATCAGCTTCCTATGAAGCAAGAACGTATGGAATCCATTCCGCTACCCCCATGGCCGTCGCCGTTCGACTGTGCCCTGCCCTCGTTGTGGTACCGGGCGATTTTCACACCTATGACCGGTACTACCGGCAGGTCAAAGAGGTTTTGAAATCGTTCTCCCCCACGGTGGAAATGACCTCCATTGATGAAGGGTACGTGGATCTCACCGGGACACAACGGCTGTGGGGTTCCTCCATGGAAGCGGGAGAGCGGATCCGGTGGAGGATCAAACAGGCGACAGGACTGAACTGTACCGTGGGAATCGCGAAAAATAAAGTGATGGCAAAAATCGCATCCAATTGGGCCAAGCCTAACGGACTTTTTTACATTTCCCCGGGAAAAGAACGAGAGTTTCTCGCCTCTTTGCCTGTGGATGCTATTCCAGGAGTGGGGAATAAAACAGGATCCACGCTGCGGGCATTTGGCCTCGAAACGGTGGGGCAGATCACGACAGTGGATGAATCGCTCATGGAGACTGCCTTCGGAGCTTATGGCCGGAGTCTCTGGCGCACTGCCAGAGGAGAGGATGACAGGGGCCTGGTTCCTGAGTGGAGACGAAAATCCATCAGCAAAGAAACCACCTTCCGGGTAGATACCGCGGATCGCCAGTACATTGTAGCGGTCCTTCACTATCTGATAGAAAAAGTGTGCCGGCGGTTGCGACAGGAAAAAAAGCGTGCCCGGACGGTGAGTGTGAAATTACGGTACGAAGATTTTGAAACCGAACTCAGATCCATGACGCTCTCCCAACCGGAGAATGTCGATGAGGTTATCTTTTCAGTGGCTAGGGATCTCACCCTCAACGCCATTACCCGGCGGGTGAGGATTCGTCTCATAGGTGTTGGGTTATCCAACTTAACAGACGATTATCATCAAATAGATTTGTTTGAGGAACATACATGGTTAAGGATGCGGCAACGGCTGCTGGCAATGGATCAGACACGGGAACGATTCGGTTTTGACGCCCTGCTCGCAGGAGAAGCTATCCCGCTTATCAACTACAGTGGCCGCGTCACGGGAGCACAAATCTCTTGACTTGAGATAAGCCATTGATCATATTTCTCAAACATGGGAGAGATGAAACGACCATAGCATCGAAAGAGAGGGGGCATTATGCAAAAAGGCAGCGTCAATCGTGTCATCCTGGTGGGCCACCTCGGCTCGGATCCGGAGAGCCGCTACACACCTTCCGGGACAGCCACCACTAATTTCTCCATAGCCACCAATGAGACGTGGCGGGATGAGAATGGAGAACTGCAGGAACACACGGAATGGCACCGGTGTGTGCTGTTTGGAAAATCGGCGGAGATGGCCAAAGAGTATCTGAAGAAGGGCCGGATGGTCTATGTGGAAGGTCGCCTGAGAACCCGGACCTGGGAAGATAAGGAAGGTATCCAGCGGTCCACGACGGAAGTCCGGGGAGATATGTTTACCATGCTCGGCCCGCGAGGAGAGGTCAGTGAGGAGGCGCCGGAAGAGACGGCCAAATCGACAGACGATGACGATCTCCCGTTTTAATCAGGTGGCATAACTTATACCGGTTTGCTCCGTCTGTCGCTCCCTCGATTGGGGAAGCGACAGGCGGAGCATAGGTTCGCCTCTTTTTTTGACGTGAATATACGCCTTTTATATGCAATCTCCCCTCATTATAGAAGCATGTAAAAACCTTTTAGCGGTTGTCCAATCTGAATACTGCCCTAGGAACTTCCGTTCCCTACACTTCCCGCACATTCTCGTCGTGGGATTATCTAGAGCGTGATTTTTATTGTACTTTTCTTGCGTAAGAAAGGACAGGAAAAAAGCACCGGGTATTCAGTGAATAAATCGAAACCGATCAACAAACCGGTTATAATAAGACAACAAATTTCTAGATGCTGCCACTGATTATCTGTAAAAGTCATTATACCTTTCTGAAAGGGATTCATTCGCCTTCAGAACTTGTGGATTTTGCCAGAAAAAAAGGGGTAAAAACGCTCTGCCTGGCCGATAAGAACGGTCTCTATGGAGCCGTGGAATTCTATATTCGGTGCCGGGAGGCAAACATTCAACCACTCATCGCCACGGAACTGGTTCAGGACAAACGGCACGTGACCATCGTGGCACGGAATGGGAAGGGATATGAGGAATTATGCCGCCTGGTTACCCAGCATCATCTGGAAAATCTTAAGATCGACGCATTCCCCGATTCCCTGAATCTTCTTACCCTCTGCCGTGATCCTTTCCTCCTGCAGCGATGGCTCCTGCGGCGAAAGGGAGTGGAGCGAAACAACCTCTTTCTGGCCCTCAGCCTGTGGGACCGGGAATCTTTACGTTCCCTCTTGAATCTCTTATCCCGCCGCTCCGATCTTACCCGCGTTCCTGCCGTCCCGGTCATCGAGTGGAATCTTCTTGATCCTTCCGATGAACCGCTGCGTAACGTGCTGAGAGCCATCGACCTTAACTGTACGGTGGAGACGCTGCCGGAAAAAGAACGATTTGTGGGAGTGAAGATAAACCCGGAAGAGATTTCGTACGAACCCATGATCCCAGGTGACCACATTGCGAGACTGTGCCGCCTCGAGTTGGATCTTGAACGGTATCACCTCCCCAGGTTCATACCCGAATCCTGACTTAACTTATTAAATAAGAACACCAGAGATTCCTGAAAATATATTGTAATAGTTACTCACACCTCATATACTAGCGGTAACCATGTTGGACAAAAAAGACAAAATTATTCTTGATCTCCTTCAGGATACGGGACGGATGACGGCAAAGGAAGTGGCTCAGCATGTGGGACTCTCCGTGCCGGCGGTGACGGAGCGGATGAAGAAATTGATGGATGAAGGAATTATTCGCGATTTCCGGGCAGTGGTGAATCCCAAGAAACTCGGCTATGACGTGACGGCATTTATCTTTGTGGTGATGGCCTCATCGGACCATTATGAAGAACTCATAAGCCGCGCGGGCGATCTGGATGAAGTCCTGGAATGCCATTCCATCACAGGGGAAGGATCCCATATGTTGAAAGTGCGGACGCATGACACCTCATCCCTGGAGGCTCTCTTGAGAGAACTCCAGTCGTGGCCAGGAGTGATCCGGACTCACACCATGGTGGTCATGTCCACATTCAAGGAAGAGACCCACCTTCCGCTCCGGTAAACACCATTCTCATGGGTGTCGACTACGAGGTTGTTGTCATTGGCGCCGGAGTGGTTGGACTTGCGGTGGCTCGAGGCCTGGCAGAACAGAACGTATCATCCGTATTAGTGGTTGAGAAGGAAGACGATTTTGGCCTGGGTGTCTCGAGCCGGAACAGTGAGGTCATCCATTCGGGTATCTACTACCCGGAAGACTCTTTGAAGCTTCACTATTGTCGTTTGGGCCGGGAGAAGCTCTATCGCTTCTGCCGGGCCAACGATGTATGGCACAGTCAATGCGGGAAGTTGGTGGTGGCACAGAAGGGTCAAGAAAAGAAGCTGGAGGCGCTGTACGCGCAGGCAAGAGCCAACGGGGTTCCCGAGATTTACATGATGAGGCAAAAGGAGATCCGGGCCCTTGAACCCGATGTGTCGGCTGCATCCGCCCTGTTTGTAGGATGTACAGGAATTGTATCGGCTCATGAATTGATGTCCGCTTTTTCTCGCCATTCCACTGAAGCAGGCCACGACCTTCTGCTGAAAGCATCTGTGGTAGGGGCGGAACCCAAAGGGGAGGGCTATTCCGTGGCTGTAGAGGGTCCCGGGGAAGCCTCCTATGAGGTGACCACAAATTGGGTGGTGAATGCAGCGGGACTATCCAGTGATCGCGTGGCGGAATTCCTCTGGGGATCCGAAAGAAAAGACGGGCCCACGCTCCACTATTCCAGAGGCTCCTACTTCAAACTGTCATCCAGGTGGCGCCACAGGATACAGCATCTCGTCTACCCTATCCCTGATGAAGAGCACGATTCTCTTGGGATCCACCTCAGTTTTGACCAGGGAGGGAATATGAGGTTGGGGCCCAGCGCCGACTGGCTCCCTGAACCAGAAGAAGATTATACGGTTCGTGAAGACGACCTGGACATGTTCTACACCGCGGGCAGGCGGTATCTGCCTGCTCTGAAGCGTGAAGATTTGAGTGCGGACTTTGCGGGGATCCGACCCAAGCTGGCGGAAGCGGAAGGCAAACCTTCCGATTTCTACATCCGGCAGGAGAAAGACGAGGGGTATCCCGGTTGGATCAACCTGATAGGGATCGACTCTCCGGGACTGACAGCAGCCATCGCTATCGGTGAAGATGTGGTGGCGTGGATTGTGGAAGCCTAGCAAAAAAGGCTCTCCGTGAGACTTTAATAAGTCACGATATATCAATCCAAAACAATAATATTTAAAGATTCATCACGTGTCGACTTAATAAACTTGCAAAATAAGTCGGTAATGCATAATATTGGCTCTTGTTTTGAAGATCACGGGGTGGTTAAGGGGAACATACGAGTTAGGAAAGGAGAATAGCAGTGACACCGAAGGAGTTTTTCGAGTTCTGTAAAGCAAACAATTCCGAGATGATCGACCTGAAATTTGTCGATCTTTTTGGCAGCTGGCAGCATTGTTCATTCCCGATTGATACATTGGATGAGAGTACGTTTGAAGACGGCCTCGGATTTGACGGTTCTTCCATTCGGGGATGGCAGGGAATTCACATATCTGATATGCTGGCGGTACCGGATCCAACCACCACATGCCTGGATCCCTTTTTCGCGAGGCCCACGGTCAGCGTCATTGCCAACATCGTGGATCCTGTGACGAAGAAGGACTACACACGCGATCCACGTCACGTTGCCCGGAAAGGGGAAGAATACCTTCGATCAATAGGTATTGCGGACATCTGTTGCATTGGACCTGAACCCGAGTTTTTCATCTTTGACGAAGTGAGGTTTGAGCAGAACCAGCATACGGGGATGTATCGAATCGATTCCATTGAAGGTGCCTGGAATACGGCGCGCTTCGAAGAACCGAATCTGGGGTACAAACCCAGTTTCAAGGGAGGATATTTCCCGGTGAGTCCCACCGATACTTACCACGATCTTCGCGGAGAGATGGTCTATGAGATGCGCAAGGTGGGGATCATAGTCGAAGCTCACCATCATGAAGTGGCGACAGCGGGCCAGGGCGAGATTGACATGCGATTTGAGCCCCTCTTAAAAATGGCTGACCAGTTCATGTGGTACAAATACATCATCAAGAACGTGGCAAAGCAGAACGGGAAAACGGTAACCTTCATGCCGAAACCCATTTTCGAGGACAATGGAAGCGGGATGCACTCCCATTTTTCATTATGGAAGGATGGTGAACCCCTGTTTGCAGGTGACGGTTATGCCGGATTGAGCCAACTTGCCTTGTATGCCGCGGGTGGCATCCTGAAACATGCGCCGGCGATTCTGGCATTTGCGGCGCCTACCACCAATTCTTACCGCCGATTGGTCCCGGGGTTTGAGGCACCTGTCAATCTGTGTATGTCTGCCAGGAATCGGTCTGCGGCGGTCCGTATCCCCATGTATTCCGCAAATCCAAAAACCAAACGGCTTGAGTTCCGCTGTCCAGATCCCAGTTGCAACGGGTATTTAGCCTGGACGGCCATGCTAATGGCTGCGATCGACGGTATTCAGAATGAAATTGATCCTGGTGAACCTCTGGACCGGGATATCTACGGGATGAAACCCGAAGAATTGGCAGGATACCGTCATACGCCGGCTTCACTGGAGGATGCCCTAAAGACATTGGAAGGTGATCATGAATTCCTCACAGCCGGGGAGGTTTTTACGGACGACCTAATTGACACCTGGATCAGTTGGAAGCACGATGAGGAGCTGGCCCCATTGGCCCACAGACCCCATCCGTTCGAGTTCCATCTGTACTACGACGTGTAGCCTTCAACGAGCGAATTTGAGGTAAGCAGAGGGTGATGCCAGGGGTGTCAATCGATGCATGGCTCTCAGAACTTCCTTCTCCAGCATTCCCTGTCCCCCCGATGTTCTCCTCGTGTGATTGTATCGACGGTCGCTTTGTCTCACGCTTTTCTTAGTGTTAGACCTGCCCACCACAAACGAAGTGCGATAGGCGAGAAAAGACATTAAAATCAGCATTCTGGTAGTTTCTGAAGGTGGGTTTTAGATATTGGAAGTTATCTTTTTCGTACCTTTCTTTCGTAAGAAAGGTACCCAAAGAACCTTGGCTGAAAATAATCTGGCTTGTGTTGACTGTCGCCGCGGGGATGCATGAAACTCGTCTCCCGAAGTTGCGGGCTCCTCAGACAGTCATGCATCCTAATCCACGGCTCCGCCAACCCTTTTTCACCAGATTATTTTAGGCCGTTTTTTCTACCTTGTTTGTGAGGGAAAGTCTGACTATCTGAGTCTCTTGTTCGGCACTATTCCCTCGGGCGAAATAGAACCAGAGGAGGTTTCCGTTAAGACGGAATCCTTAGTTTGAAATCCCGCCGCGGGATCAGTTTGGTTTCTTTCCAGAAAATCAACGACGGTTCCGCTCGGAGGAATCCAGCTTGTCCGTTCGTAACGAAGTGTAGACGGGCCGTGATCGTGTTCATTCTTTTTGTATCAAGTCGAAGATCCCGCCCGCCCCGCAAAGAGCGGGGACCCTTCGGGGACAAAAAGAACAGCAAACCTACAGTGATAGACTCTCCCTTCATTTTCCAGTTGTCTCCTTTTTCCCGATTTCACTTCGCGGCCGCCGGTAGTGTTCCCTGTCCCGATGGTTTACAGTTTTCCCTTGCCTGTTTGGGAATCTCCGCGCAATATCCTGAGTCGTTTAGGAGGGAAGAGTCTTATCCATACAAGGTTACCCATCGTTGTTCTTTCGATTCATCTTTTGAGTTGGGCAGCGGGTGCTGGATGGCAGCCTGCTGAAGGGGGATCTCCCCTGTTGACCGCCTATGAAGATGCTGCCAATCAGTTAATATCCGCCGCCTTAGCTGACAGTTCCGCCTACCATCGTCTTGCCTATCTGACGGACACCTTTGGTCCGCGCTTCAGCGGCACGGAAAACCTGGAAGATGCCATCGACTGGATTCTGGAGGAAATGGAGCGGGATGGCCTGGAGAATGTTCACGGGGAGGAGGTGATGGTTCCCCGGTGGGTGCGTGGCAATGAGTGGGTGGAACTTATAGAGCCGCGGCAGAAGAAGCTGGATATGCTGGGACTGGGTGGAAGCGTGGGGACGCCGCCTGAGGGAATTACGGCGGAGGTAGTGGTCGTAAAGAGCTTTGATGAGTTGACAGCCAGAGCGGATGAGGCCAAGGGTAAGATCATTCTTTTTAACGTCCCCTTTATCACGTACGGTGAAACGGTGCGATACCGCTATGGAGGAGCCAGTGCGGCAGCGAAGGCGGGTGCCGTGGCCAGCCTGATCCGGTCCGTAGGACCTTTTTCCATGAAAACGCCCCACACGGGAGGGATGGGTTACCAGGAGGGTGTGCCGAAGATCCCTCATGCCGCCATCACGGTGGAGGATGCCATGATGCTCCAGCGCATGGCGGACAGGGGTCAGCGAGTGGTGGTGCGCCTCACCATAGAAGCCCACTTTGATGAGGATGTTCCTTCCCGAAATGTGGTGGGGGAGATTGTAGGTCGTGAACATCCGGAAGAGGTTGTGGTTTTGGGAGGTCACATCGATTCGTGGGATGTGGGCACCGGGGCCATGGATGACGCGGGGGGTTGCGTGGCTGCCTGGGAGGCGGTGCGCCTCATGCACGAGTTAAACTTACGTCCCCGGCGGACGGTGCGGGTGGTACTGTGGACCAATGAGGAGAACGGCCTGCGGGGAGGCAGGGCCTACCGGGATACCCATGAGAGTGAACTGGACAATCACATCCTGGCTATGGAATCGGACAATGGAGTCTTCAAGCCCCTGGGCTTCGGTTTTACCGGTTCAGACGGTGCGAGAGCTACCGTTAAGGAGATCGCGAAATTTCTTGAGTCTATCAAGGCTGATTCCATAAAGGAGGGAGGGGCCGCCGCCGATATCGGGCCCCTCGAAAAAGAGGGTGTTCCTGTCATGTCGCTGAAAGTGGAGGGATCCCGTTATTTCTGGTATCATCACACGTGGGCCGATACCATCGACAAACTTGATCCTCACGAGCTCAACCTTTGTGTGGCGGCCATGCTGGTGATGGCCTACGTGGTGGCGGACATGGAGGAGCCTTTGCCCAGATGACCCAGGGGAATTCCGCATGATTAATCGCCGGGAGTTTCTCAAATCGCTGGGAGGTCTCACTGCAGGGATTGTGTTACCCCGTGGTATCTGGCAGGGGAATTCGAAAGATCGCCTGGGAGACCTACTGCCCATGCGCAAGTTGGGACGCACAGGTGAGGCGGTGACCATGCTGGGCGTGGGAGGCTGGCACATTGGGAGGATGGGGGAGCGTGAGGCTCAAGCCACGATTGAAGCGGCCCTGGAAGGAGGAGTGCGCTTCTTCGATACGGCGGAAAGCTACCAGGGAGGCGGGAGTGAAAGCCGGTTAGGCCGGCTCCTCATCCCAAAGTACCGTGACGACGTTTTTATCATGACCAAAACCACCGCCGGGGATGCGCACGGAGTCCGTCGCCACCTGGAAAGTTCGTTGCGTCGATTGGGAACGGACCATTTAGACTTGTGGCAAGTGCATTCGGTGAGGAGTCCTCGGGATGTGGATGGCCGGATCGACAGGGGTGTGTTTGACGTGGTCATGGAGGCGAAGGAATCGGGCAAAACCCGCTATGTGGGCTTTACTGGCCATACCCGCCCTTCTGCCCATCTGCGTGTGTTGGAAGAATTGGATATCTTTGACGCCTGCCAGATGCCCGTGAATCTGGCCGATCCGGGTTACGAAAGTTTTATTGAGCATGTGATGCCCGAGCTGGTGGAACGCAAAATTGGGATACTGGCCATGAAGACCCTGGCCAACGGGGGCTTTTTTGGTGGATCCCGCCATGGGGAGCACGGTGATAATCCCAAGCTTGTACCCGACCGGGTAAGCATTCGTGAGGCGATCCATTTTGTCTGGTCTCTTCCGGTGACCGTCTTGATCACGGGTCCCGACAACGCCGCTCAGCTCAAGGAGAAAATCGCCCTAGCCCGCTCTTTCAGCCGGATGGATGAGGAGGAACGGGAAAGGTTAATCGAGAAAGTTTCAGATTTGGCGGGACCCCGTGTGGAATTTTACAAAGCGTGAACGGGGCGCTGCCGCTTACGATATCGGGATATAAGCAGCCTCATACGCAGTCTTACCCTGGCGCCGTTGCCGCTGGACGTTAAGAGCTGGCGTGCCTTCGAGAAAACCATTTTCGGCAGGATGGGCGTTGGGTCCCAGTTTTCCTCCATGTAATCTTTCATTTCGTCGATGGTATCCCAGTACCATAAATAATCGAACGACTCTTCCCGCTCCCGGTGAAACCATTCTTGTTCAGTCACTTTTTCGAGAGACTCACTGCAGGCGATATCCGTGGGGATTTCCGCGGTATCATCCACGAATCCGGCCGGCTTCACCTGGTCATGGGAAACAACTTCCAGCGGGAACTTCCCGGCGAGCGGGCGTAAATCCACGAAACTCCCATTGGGAACCAGAACCCGCCAGGTTTCTTTCAGGGCATGAACCATGCCCTCCCGGGGTATTCATCAGAGGGACCAGGCCAGGATCGCCAGGTCAAACGTCCGCTGTGGGAAGGGCAGTGCTTCGGCATCGACCTGAGCGAAAGAAACAGGTGTGGTCACTCCTGGTGGGCGGTCAGAATGAACTTCGGTCAGATCCTCATCATCTGAATCGATGGCTACCACCCTTTTTGCGGAGTTGGCGTAGCCCCATGTGAGCCGCCCACTGCCGCATCCGATCTCCAGGACGCGTGCATGGTTGAAGTCCGCAAGCTCATACAGATATTTGGCTTC
Source organism: Candidatus Neomarinimicrobiota bacterium (assembly GCA_036476315.1). Taxonomy (NCBI): domain Bacteria; kingdom Pseudomonadati; phylum Fidelibacterota; species Fidelibacterota bacterium. The sequence goes on from JAZGBI010000063.1 coordinate 37,919, forward strand.
TGTTCCTTCTGGATCCCGTTCGGAGGACATAGCTGGGAATTACCTGGAGATATTCGAAATGGGGACGACCTTGTTCCTAAGCCGCTGCTTCCGGTTGCGGCTCCTCTGGCGTTTCCGCTGCCGCCTCCCCGGGTTTCCCGTAGACAAACCCTATGAGCAGGCCAGCTGTTGCTACCTCCAGTGTGTAGACGAATATGAATACCACAGTAGGACCAAAGCCTATGGGAAACATCAGGTCAAAGAAAATCCCGAACGGTATCCCCGCAAAGAGGCCCAGGAGAATACCGAAGCGGAGTCCCTCACCTGCAGGTGGACCACCTTCATATCCTTTCGGATACAGATAGGCCATGATAAGGACCATTGCCAGGACGGCGATCAGGGGCAAGTAGAATGCTCCTCCTATGGCTGCTCCCGTTGGTTCTATGATGTTTTTTTCCATGTAGCCCTTGAAGATGAATTGCTCCAGGACGTAATAGGCGACAACGTTACCGACGAAGCCGGCGACTACGGCGAGAAAAAATTTCTTCGTGTTCATACTTCACCCTCCTTTGGTTTGGTAATGATCAATGCTCGAGCGAGCATTAACCTGGAAGTGAACTTGCCGTGAGAATCCCCCGCACGTAATAGGTGTGTAGGGAATCGTAAAATAATTTATCTTCAATTTGGTCCAGCCGCAAGCTAAACAGTCGGCAGTAGCAGGCAAGAGACAAGAACCCCCGTACGGTCATTCTTCCCTACGGGGCAGGCAAGAGCCCCCGAACAGAAGCTCCGAAGGAGTGTCTACGACACAAGCTTCTTACCTGCCCACCACCCACAGTGTGAGGCAGGCGGGTGGGGCAGGCAATCCGCAGGATCCTGTGGAGAACCAAGATCAAAGTCTAAGTAACAAGCGTCAAGTATCAAGGATCAAGTAACCAGTGAACCAGTAACCAGATGGCAGTCACGAATTACGCATCACTTTCTCCATCTCTCCATTCCTCCACTTCTCCATTTCTCCATTATCAATAATCAATTGTCAATAGTCCATAGTCAATAGTTAATGTTCTCCAAGTCTCCCGTCTCCGTGTCTGCGGCTCTCAAATGGTCAATTATCAATATTCAATAATCAATTGTCGATAGTCCATAGTCAATAGTCAATGTTCTCCATCTCTCCATTTCTTGAATGTTCAACATGGTTAATGAAATATCTTTACATCCAATGTGAACGCTTTTAGCTTACATGATCCATGCGGATGTAAAGATTGATGCTCACCCGACTTTGCGTTAAGAACTACGCTCTTATTGAAAATCTGGACGTTACTTTTGGGACTGCTTTCAGCGTTCTCACCGGTGCCACTGGAGCAGGGAAGTCCATCCTCATCGGTTCCATGAACCTGATTCTCGGAGAGAAGGCATCCCTGGAAATGATCCGCAGCGGGACCAAAGAAGCGTTTGTGGAGGCGACCTTTGAATTCGAATCACCCCCGCCCGAACCGGTTCGGCGGTTTCTTTCTCAAGGATCCAATGTCTTGCTACTGAAACGTCAGGTGGTGGAAAAAGGGCGGAGCTTTGCCTTTGCCAATGATCAGAAAATAACTCTCGCTACTCTGAAAGACGTTGGCATAGTGTTGGCGGACCTTCTGGGACAGCACCATCATCAGTCTCTCTTGAATCCCAATATCCATCGAGAACTCCTGGACCGGTTCAGTCTTGATACCACGGTATTAAGGGACTATGGTGAAACTTTTTTCCGCCTGAAAAAATGTGAACAGGAGTTGAAAGAGACTCTGGAACAGGAGCAGCTCTCAAAGGAGCGCCAGGAGCTTTATCGCTTCCAGATGGATGAGGTTGACAAAGCTGAACTCCAGCCGGGGGAACGGGCATCCCTCCGGGAAGAGCGAAAGGTGTTGCAGAACGCCCGGAAAATCATCTCCACGGCTCAACGGATCAGCCACGGCCTCTCGGGAGAGGACGAATCTGCCCTGAATCGATTGAAGATTCTGTTGAGGGAATTCGAGTCGTTAGCGGAACTGGACACCAGCCTGGAAGACAAAGTGTCCCAGTGGAAGGATGCGGTGTTTTCTCTGGAGGACCTGGCTTTCGATCTGGCCCGGTACAGTGATTCTGTTCAGGCAGATCCCGTCCGATTGGAGTGGGTGGAAGATCGCCTCAGGCTTTATTCGGATTTTGCGAAAAAGTATGGAGTTTCCGGTTCTGAAAGTTCAAGTGACGTGGACTCATATGACGCCATCATGAACTATCGTGACAGGATTGAAAAGGAGTTGAAGAACCTTGAGAACCGTGAGGATCGAATCGAAAAACTCAAGGGGAAAGTTGAATCCCTGAAGGCCGAAGTCTTCACGCAGGGGCAGGCTATTTCCAAAGAGCGGGCCGGGGGTGCAAAGATCCTAAAACAAAAGATCGAAGAGGAATTAAGAGAACTTGGAATGAAGGGAACCAAGTTCGACGTTCAGTTCACACCTTTGTCCCAGGGAGGTTCTACTGCGGAGGTTGTTTCGGGCAAAAAGGCTTGTTATGCCGGCGAAACCGGTCTGGAAGACGTGGAATTCTCGATTTCTCCCAATCCAGGGGAACCGCTCAAGCCCCTTGCACGGATCGCCTCCGGGGGTGAAATCTCGCGCATTATGCTGGCCCTCAAAACCGTTCTGGCAAAGGTAGACAATATTCCCCTTTTAGTCTTTGACGAAATCGACGTTGGGATTGGTGGAGAAATTGCATCCCTGGTGGGGAAAAAGCTCAGGAAACTGTCCCGGAGTCACCAGATTATTTGTATCACTCATCTTCAGCAGATCGCTTCCCAGGGTGACCATCATTTTCGTGTTTTTAAAACTCAGAAGGGTGACCGGACGATCACCAAGGTGAAGGTATTATCTCAAGAAGAGCGGGTGGAGGAGATTGCCCGCATGATTGCCGGTGAGCAGATCACCGATCTGTCTCTTGAACACGCCCGGGAATTCCTTGACGAAGCGGCGCGTGCCCAAGGTTGAAATAGCTGAGATTTATTTTCAAGCTCGAATATCCGCTCTATCTGTTTCAGGGTTTGCTTTTCCGTCAGCTCCGTGAGAAGCCCCTCTTGTGGCTAGCTCTGCTTCTCCATAAATGGTTTGTACGGCTGATGCTCAGGAACGCACTCCGTTCGTAGTATTATCTGGAAAGGCTCGGGAATCTTGTTGCTCCCTCTGAAACTAACAAGCAAAGGAATATAGCCAACTCTTTTCCACACTAAGGCGGTTGACTTTGAACCGTTAAACAAAAGCGTAGACGCAAAGGGACATATAAAACCTGTGTTGTTGGATGATTTCATGCCTGTGTTTGACTTTAATGAAGTTCACGCGAGTGAGAAAAGGTGAAACAGTGGTTTGAAAAAGCTTGGGATGGCGTTCTCGAAACGCTAGGAAGACAAGTCAAAGGGTCATAAGTAGTTAATCCTGCGGTTACAGGAGGAAACCATTATCTATTATGTCATTGCTCCCAGAGGAGTCCTGAGACCTCGGGGAAAAGCGGTTTGCCGAATATTTACACACAATCGCATTAAATGGAGATAACCAGATGAAAGTGATAGACCTAACCGCTGATCACAAGCCTCTGTATTTTGCTTGTCTCGAAGATTGGTCTGAAGAAATGAAAGAGGCAGGGGATCATAAAGAGAGATGGTATAATAAGATGAAGGATAAAGGACTCAGTGTGAAACTTGCGGTAGATGACCGAGGGGAAGTTGGAGGCATGATACAATACGTACCTATAGAACACTCCTCCGTTGAAGGTAGTGAATTATATTTCATAAAATGCATCTGGGTCCACGGTCATAAGAAAGGGAGAGGGAACTTTCAGAAGAAAGGGATGGGGAAGGCTCTGCTTCAGGCTGCAGAAACTGATGTGAAAGTAAAAGGAGCAAAAGGGCTGGTCGCATGGGGCATTTCCTTGCCTTTTTGGATGAAGGCATCATGGTTCAAAAGGAATGGATACACCAAAGTGGATAAACAGAAGGGCATGGTTCTCTTATGGAAGCCTTTCACCAAAGACGCAATCCCCCCCAAATGGATCAAGCAAAAAAGAAAACCTGAAGCAACACCAGGCAGAGTAACGGTAACGGCATTCCTGAATGGGTGGTGTCCGGCTCAGAATATAGTATTTGAAAGAGCCAGGAGAGCCGCATCAGAATTTGGGGAGAAGGCAGTGTTCAAGGAGATCAACACATTTGTCAGAGAAGCTTTCCTGGAATGGGGTATTGCAGATGCCTTGTTTATTGATGATAAACAGGTGCGAACCGGTCCACCACCTTCGTATAAAAAAATAAAAAAACTGATAGCCAAAAGAGTCAAGAAAATATGACGACTAAATGGCAGGAAAGAACTTAACGAGGTACTTAATATTTCCGTTTCAAAGATTGAGGAATAATGGGCTTCGTGCGACTTTGTGAGGAGGATACCACAATTCAATGGCTGTTGGAAGGTGATCCTTCCATCCGGTGGCAGACTCTGCGTGATTTGGAGGGTGCAGACGATCAAGTCGTGAAGCGGGAGCGTCACTTGGTTTCCGAAACAGGGTGGGGAGCCAGGTTGCTTTGCAATCAGGAACCGTCAGGGCAGTGGGGTGGGGGATTGTATTCTCCAAAGTGGATATCTACAACGTATACGATGCTTTTATTACGTCGCTTGGGTCTACCTCCGGAGCATCCTCAAGCGTCCAGGGCTTGTGCATTGCTGCTGGATCGAGGAGTTTACCCGGATGGCGGGATCAACTATTTCACTACGCTGAAACATAGCGAGACATGTGTGACTGGAATGATTCTGGCTATACTTGCTTACTTCCATTTCCCCGATGATCGGGTCGATGTCTTGGCAAGCTATCTCCTGGAACAGCAGATGAAAGATGGTGGCTGGAATTGCCAAACATACAAAGGTGCAACCCACGGTTCATTTCATACGACGATTTCTGTCTTGGAGGGTTTGTACGAGTACGAGAAATTCCATCCACAGCGTATTCAGGAGATTCGCGAAACGCAGTCACGGGGATGTGAGTTTCTTCTTGCTCATCGGCTTTTTCGGTCTCATCGAACCGGAGAAATTGTAAATCCAGCGATGACCCGCTTTTCCTTCCCGCCCAGGTGGCGGTACGACATCCTTCGGGCCCTTGACTATTTTCAGGATTGCGGTGCCGAACGCAATGAAAGGCTCGAGGATGCCATCAAGGTGGTAAGAAAGAGACAGAAGAAAGGCGGACGGTGGCTCCTCCAGAACAGGCACCCTGGACGGACATTCTTTGAGATGGAGAAGGCAGGTGAGGCCAGCCGGTGGAATACGCTAAGGGCCCTGCGCATCCTCAGATGGTGGGGGGATTCATAATGGAATCTTTCTTCCTACAGTGATGTTTCATTTTAGATCGACAAGGAGTGAAGACCATGCCCGTGAGTGAAAGTTACCTAGAATACGTACTGGAACAACTTGAATGCGTGGGGCAAGTTTCTGCCAAGAAGATGTTTGGCGGAGTTGGACTCTACCTTGACAGGCTGTTCTTTGGACTGATTGCCAACGACACGTTGTATCTTAAGGTTGATGATTCCAATCGGTCTGATTACGAAGCGGCGGGTATGGGACCTTTCAGGCCCTATGGCGACAAGTCCCATTCAATGAAGTACTACGAAGTCCCGATAGATGTATTGGAAGACAGCAATACACTTCGAGTGTGGGCAAATAAGGCATTAGACATAGCAAAACGAAAGTTGCCAGTTAGCAAGAGAAAGCCAAATTAGGTCAATTACGAAAGGTTCTACCATCCCTGGAATGGGTGTAAAAAGCACGGGGAACTCCAAATGAACATTAACAGAAATTGAGACACGTTCAACAGCTTCTCACCAAAGACATTGGACTTCCTGAAAAACTTGGGAGCAAATAACAACAAAGCTTGGTTTGAAGCACACAGGGAGGATTACCGAAAGCACTTGCTGGAACCGTTACAGAATCTGGTTGTGGATGCGGGCAATTTTATGCTGACAATTGACCCGTATTTTGAGACAAGACCTGCAATAGATAAGACGATTTCCAGGATTTATCGAGACATAAGGTTCTCTAAAGACAAATCTCCCTATAGAAACACAATGTGGATAACCTTTAAAAGACCAGGCAAAGACTGGAAGAGTTCCCCAACCTATTTCTTTGAAATTTCTCCAGATTCATATCGTTATGGGATGGGATTTTACAGTGTCTCGAAAGATACGATGGACATGTTTCGTGAGATGGTTGACAAAAAGCCAGAGGAGTTTCAAAAAGCAATTTCATTTTATTCGCAACAAAAAGCTTTTGTGGTAGAGGGTGAGAAATACAAAAGGATAATCGATAAGACCAAGTCTGAAGAGATCCGGAATTGGTATCAAAGAAGAAACCTATATTTGGTTTGTAATAGAGAGATCAACAGCCGCCTTTTCACGAGAGACTTGATTGACGACTTAGTTTCTGGTTTTGGTCTCCTTGCCCCGTTCTATCATTACCTTTGGAAGATAAGACGTGAAGCGGAAAAGGGGAGGACCGGATATGGAAACATCAGATAAAATCCACTAGGGGGAATAACCACGATGAATAACCCCCTATCAAAACTATTTTGTTGGCACCTGTCACAGGAAACTCTTATTCCCACAATAGCAGGGATTATTGTTCTTGCCCTATCGGCAGCCATGATACCGTTTCGTGAAATACCATTAGTAACTATGATGCTCTGGGATATAGGAATGGTCTTTTTGGCCGGGATACTTTTTCCCCTCTATTACATCCAACGGTATGGCAGCAGCTACACAACTGGGAGAAGTCAGGCATCCCTGCTTGATTGCTCCATCTTCCGAATCCTTTCTATCTGCTTCAGATTCCATTCATCATCGCTGTACGGTGTATCGAACCAGGCATCGAGAATTTCCTTCACCACGGCTTCCGGTGTGGCCCGGAGGCTTAAGGCCAGGACATTGGCGTGGTTCCATATACGGGCTCCCTTGGCCGTTTCGGCATCGCCGCAGAGGGCCGCCCGGATACCGGGGATCTTATTCGCGGCAATGGTGCAACCGGTACCTGTCCAGCACATGACGATGGCTTCGTCTGCCTTTTCGTTCACCACCTGCTCCGCTGCCTGACGGGTCACCTCCGGCCAGTCTTCCGATTCGAAATAGACCACCTTGTGGCCCCGTTTTTTCAGCTCATCTAACACCGCATCCACCAGATGGGTCCGTTCATCGGTGCTCACCGCGAGTTTCATGATTTGAATTTAAACCACAGATTACACAGATTGCACTAATCATCAAGATAAAAGTAAAAAGTCGGATTCCGACGATCAAGTGTCAAGGATCAAGTAACAAGGATCAAGTGTCAAGTAACCAGTGAACCGGTCACCAGATGGCAGTCAGCAGCTACCGGGTTGGAGAAGTGGAGAATTGTTCCGTAGGAACTCCTTTGACCCGTAGGGTCTCCTGTGGAGGAGGAAGAATGTCCAAAGGAGCCTGTGGCGAGTATTGCGGCACGGAGGCCAGTGAGCATTCAGCACTCATTGTCCAGAAGCATCGAGCATCCAGTATCTAGCATCAAGATTCACGGATTACGCATCGAGTATCAAGAAACCAGCATCCGGGAACCAGAGGGAAAGACGTGTTCAAGTGTTTCCCGAGGGGACTCCTTCGGAGCAGGTGTTAACGTGAAAGACTCGAAAACGAAAAGTTCTACTGATCTTCTGGTCAAAGTCTGTCACGAGGCCTTGCCGGAGAAGTACGATCCCATCACCACGGAGGTCTTGAAGCGCCTCACTTATGAGCTCGATATCATTATCGAGATGGGGTATGCCGATTATTTCCTGATTGTTTGGGATATTGTTCGATGGGCGAAAAGGCGCGGCATTCCCGTGGTGGGCCGCGGTTCAGCGGCGGGGAGCTTGGTGTCCTATTTGTTGGAGATCACCCCGGTCGATCCTATCAAACATAACCTGGTGTTCGAACGGTTTTTGAATCCCGATCGCCAGGAACCACCGGACATTGACATCGATCTCTGCTGGAAGCAGCGGGACGACGTCATCGAGTACGTCTACAAGCGGTATGGTCGGGATCGGGTCGCCATGATCTGCACCTACAATACCTACAAATTCCGGGGAGCCGTCAGGGACGTTGCGAGGGCCATGGGACTTTCCGAACGGGAAATCAATACTATCTCGCACAACTTGCCGTTATCCCATGAACCGACATTGGGTAACGGGGATGGGAGGAACGATCCGCGTTATGAAGAAATCTTTGAGACGGCCCGAAGTTTGATCCACCGGCCGCGACACATGGGGATTCACGCGGGAGGAATTGTCATCACTCCAGACAAAATCACCGAATACGTTCCCCTTCAACGATCCACCAAAGGTCCCGTGGTGACCCAGTTCGATATGCACGGAGTGGAAAAGATAGGGCTTGTGAAGATCGATCTATTGGGTCAGCGGTCTTTAACCGTGGTGGCGGAGATGGCGGAGACGCTAAAGAAAAAATATGGAGTCCGGTTCGACCTTCAGACGATGCCATCATTGGATGAAAAGGTAAAACGTCTCATCCGAACGGGCCGGACCATGGGAGTATTTCAGATCGAATCGCCGGGGATGAGAGGATTATTGAAGAAATTGAAGGTTGACTCCTTCGAGATGATCACGGCGGCCAGTTCCGTTATCCGGCCGGGACCTGCAGACTCGGGGATGTTGCGCCATTTCATCAAGCGGCACCATGGAAAAGAAGAGGTTAAAACGGTTCTTCCGGCCATAGGGGAGATACTGAAAGAAACATACGGTGTGATGCTCTACCAGGAGGATGTCATCAAGATTGCTGAGGCCGTTGCTGGATGGAGCTTGGCAGAATCGGATAAACTTCGCCGGTCCATGAGTGGGAAAAGGGTAGAGGAACCGTTTATGGAGCACCGGGATCGGTTCATTAAGGATGCCGTGAAGAGGGGTGTGAATGTGGACGCCGCTATCGAGACCTGGCGGCAGATGGTGGCTTTCTCCGGATATGCTTTCTGCAAGGCCCACTCCGCTGCCTATTCGGTGGTTTCCGTTCAGTGTGCCTGGCTGAAGGCCCACTTCCCGGCGGAGTTTCTGGCTACTGTCATGTCCAATTATGGTGGATTCTACCATACGTCGTGCTATCTGGAAGAAGCCCGGCGTATGGGGATCAATATTCTGCCGCCGGACGTGAACCTTTCGGAACCCCACTTCATAGGTCACGATGACGACGGCGAAGAGGAGTGGATTCGGATCGGTCTTCTTCAGGTGAAGGGGTTAACCCAGGCCACACTCAAAAAAATATTGGACAAACGTAAGGAAAGACCGTTTGAGTCGCTGGAGGACTTCTGTGTCCGGGTGAGGCCGTCTTGCCGGGAAGTAGAGGCACTCATTCGCTGTGGCGGATTTGATTCATTTCCTTACACCCGTCCTCAGCATTTGTGGCGCCTCAAACTTATCTATGATAAACTCAAGGGTTCGGAGGAAGTCATTTTCTCCAGGGTGGTCACGAAAGTATCCACGCCTGTTCCCTGGGTCGATTATCCTTTGGAGAAAAAATTACGGGATGAGCTGGAACTCATGGAACTCACGGTGGAAAAACATCCCCTGTGGATCTATAAAAAGGCACTGAAGGCTCATGCAGAAAAAGTGGGAAAGTTTGTTCATGCCCGGGATCTTGAGAGGTACAAAGGAAAACAGGTCACCATGGTGGGCTGGATGGTTACCACCCGACGGTTGAAGACCAAGCGGAAAAAGATAATGCAATTTCTTTCCTGCGAGGATCTTACAGGGACATTTGAGTGTGTCCTTTTCCCCCACGCGTATCAGCAATATGGCCATCTGATCCGGAGCCGGGGGCCTTACATGATCACTGGCAAGGTGGAAGATGATTTTGGACACACCCCCGTTACCGTGAAAAAATTGGAGCTCTGACAAAAGGGGGATCTTCATCAATAAAGACTTGACCATTTTGTCTTGCTTTTTGAAGCTTTGCAAAAGTAGAATGTATATATTTTCACCTTGAGGTACGGGAGGCTTACCGAGGCGGAAAAGATGGGGAGTGAATCATGAAAACGTTGACCAGAGTGGGTGCAGCACTCTTCCTATTGGGTTTTCTCCTTTTCCTGTTTGTCCGGCTTTATCTTCATTATCCCCTTCCGGTGTACGAGGGCGAACTAACCAATGACGATCTCCTCGAGCCGGTGGAGGTGTACTTTGATGACTATGCCGTGCCTCACATTTATGCCGGGAATGAACACGACCTATTTTACGTGGCGGGTTACATCGCTGCCCGGGAGCGGTTGTTCCAGATGACCGTCACGGCAGCGGCTGTGGAAGGGAGGCTGGCGGAACTCTTCGGTGAAAAGGCGGTTCCCGACGACATATATCTCAGGACCTGGGGCATTCCCAAGATGGCACGGATTCTTGCAGAAAACATGCATCCCGATGCACTCACCATATCAACCGACTTCTGTGATGGCATTAATGCATACATCGATAATGTCGGACAAGACCTCCCCTTTGAGTTCAAGCTGCTTCGAATTAAGCCCTTGCACTGGAAACCCGCTCATGTGGCCGGTTTCGTTCGATTGATGGGCCACAATCTCACATCTTCCTGGCAGCCGGAAATCATTCTCGGTCAGGCAGCCTACATGTTCGGGGAAGAGAGGGTACGTCAACTTCTGCCAGTCCAGCCGGAAGACCACTCCCTGGCATTTGGTGAGTACGGGGAATTGTGGAGGACACTGGTTGTGAGGGAACAGAGCTTGAGAAAGCGCCTTCAGATGGAGGGAAGCCATCTCGGGTCAAATAATTGGGTGATTTCCGGCAGTCGTACTGCCTCCGGAAGGCCCATTCTGGCCAACGATCCTCACCTCCCTTTCTCACAGCCAGCCCGGTGGTTCGAGATGCATCTCGTGGGAGGTCGGTTCAACGTGAGCGGGGCCTGCCTGGCGGGCGTGCCCGTCCCGGTGCTGGGGCAGAATGAGGCTTGCACGTGGGGCTTTACCAATCTCATGATGGATGACATCGATTTCTTTGTGGAAACGACGAATCCGGACAGCGGAAATGAGTATTTGCACGATGGAGAATGGTTGTCCATGGACCTTCGGGAAGAAACCATTGCCGTAAAGAGCGGAGGAGAGAGGACCTTCGTTGTACGGGAGACTATTCACGGGCCTGTGATCTCAGATATCCATCCTCTCCTTTCGGGTGAGAAACCGGCCACAGGGAAAAATCAAGTTGTGGCCATGCAGTGGACGGGACACGATACCAGTGATGAGGTATACAGCATCCTGCGCCTGAATCTCATGGGGAACTGGGAAGATTTTACGGAGGCGGCAAAAACCTTTGGCACGCCGGGCCAGAATGTTGTCTATGCAGATACGGCGGGCAACATAGGGTGGCGGCCTTTTCTGAGAATACCAGTGCGTAAAGGGGGACGAAATCTGGTTCCTATGCCGGGAGAGTCCTCGGAATGGGACTGGCAAGGATATGTTCCATTCGAGGAGATTCCTTTTCAGTTCAACCCGAAAAAGGGCATAATCGTCACGGCGAATAATCAGGTGATCGATGATTCATATCCTTATTACGTGTCCGCCTTTTGGGAATACCCATCGAGGGCGAATCGAATCTGGGAAATGCTTGGGGAGAGAGAGGAGATTACGGTAGAGGATGTGAAGAGGGTACAGAATGATGTGGTTTCCCCCTTTGCCCGGGAAGTTTCCCCGTATTTTGTTTCGGTCTTCGAAGGGTACGATTTTGAAAATGATTCGAATCTACGGACTGCCGTGAATCTCTTGCGCGGATGGAATGGTGAGCACTCTGTTGAGTCAGCAGCAGCAGCAGTTTTCAATACTGCATTCCTGAGGCTTCTCTGGAATGTTTATGGGGACGAAATGGAGCTCATGGGAGATGGGTTTTATGATGGGTGGTTGGCCCTCCCCAGCATGTCCCAGAAGAATCTCGTGTACCTGCTGAGGAATGAGAGGATATCCTGGTTCGATAATGTAACCACCGGGAATGTGGAACTCAGGGGCGATATCCTGACCCGGTCCCTTGTGGAAGGCGTGAGGGAACTTGAAGGCCGTCTCGGTCCAGATCCCACCAACTGGCATTGGGGAAATCTGCACAGGATCGCTCATCTCCACGCCATTGGCAAGGATTGGCCTCTTCTGGGGAAAGTGTTTGGCCTTGATGTGGGACCTTTTGAATTCGGAGGGGCCAATTCAACGGTTAGCAACGGCGAATATTTGCTGGGTGACCCATTCCATGTGGTCAACGGACCCTCGTTTCGCCGCATCGTCGATTTCGCTCAGCTCGATAAGACGCAATTCATCATACCCACGGGGCAATCCGGCCTGCCCAGAAGCCCTCATTACGCAGATCAGGCCCCTCTATATCATTCGGGCCGGTACCGAACGACCTACTTCCTGGAAGAGACGATCAAGAATTCCGGATTCCGCCGCTTGCTCCTTTCCCCATCCCGTTGACTCATGGAATTGACCGCGCTCTATCTACTTCTGGTGTTCATGGGAATTCTGGTGGTAAAACATTTCGCATTCTGGCAGCCAATGGATGTGACTTATCTGTACCGAAACGGGTATGACAAGCTGGGGCATCGTGGATCTCCAAAAGAGGCACCGGAGAATACTCTTCCTTCCTACAGGAAGGCTCTGGAACAGGGGTTGAAGGCCATCGAAATGGATGTTCTGACCACCCGGGATGGGAAGGTTGTCTGCTCCCACAATCACGATCTGGAGCATGAGACGGACGGTACGGGATACATTGACGATATGACGTATGCCGAACTGGCAAGTGTAGATGCTGCCGCCAAGTTCCCCGACTATTCTCCGTGTAGACTGCCCCTTCTTGAGGAAACTCTTGATGCGATTCCCGAGAATGTCATTCTCGATATTGAGATCAAGGCCAGAGGGGCGCTGGATTTGACAACGGCGAAACACGTCGTGGCACTCATCAGGAAACGGAACATCTACCATCGAGTCGTGGTATCCAGTTTTCACCCTCTAGTCATCGGAAGAGTCAAGTGGTTGGACAGACGAATTCCCACAGGGTACATCTGGACAGATCATTCGGTGCCCGTCATTCTGAGAAAACCGAGGTTCATCAATCTCGTGCATCCCGATGTTTTCAAACCTGAGATCCATCTCGTCAACGAACATTTGGTGAGATATGCTCGGGGGAAGAAATTATCCATAAGCCCGTGGACCGTTAATAACCAGCCTGCCATGGAGTGGTCATTAAACCTTGGAGTTCAGGGGATTATTTCAGATTTTCCCGGATTGATGCACAGGGCAGTCGAGAATGTGAAGGAGTTCCATGAGGACCGATAAGAGAAGATTTTTTCTGTTTGTGTTCATCATCGGCGTCATTGCCGCCAGTGAAAAGGATACACATGAGATATCCTCTGAGGAGATCCTGGATCACATAAAGTATCTGGCGTCGGATGATCTCGAAGGCCGGCGGGCGGGGACGAGGGGAGCCAGAAAAGCCGCTCGATACATTACAAGGCAGTTTCGCTCTTACGGATTGACACCCATGGGGAGGTCTCGATACACATTCATGGAGCCGTTCGACTTCATTTCCGGTGTTAGACTGGGGAGAAAGAATCGTCTCTTGTTCCAGAGCGGTGATGAGACAATGAATCTCAACGTGGCAAACGATTTTCGTCCCCTGGGATTTTCAGGAAAGGGACATACTGCAGGCCAGTTGGCATTCGTAGGTTACGGGATCGATTCCGAGGAACTGGATTATCACGACTACGCGAGTGTGGATGTAAAGGGAAAGATTGTGCTGATCCTCCGGTACAGCCCTGACGGCACCAATCCCCATGGTGAATTCGGGAAGTATTCTCCTCTTCGTTACAAGGCGATGACGGCAAGAGAGCAGGGTGCTGTGGCGGTCATATTCGCGATTGGGCCCGAGGACGACGACGAAGAGAATTACTTGATGGGCCTGAAATACGACCGGAGTTCCGGCGATTCAGGCATTCCTATTGTCGCCATAACGCAGCGGTTGGCGAAGCATATTTTCACTCTATCCGGTAGAAATCTGGGGGAGATCCAGAAGCGGATTAATGATGACCGATCGCCCGATTCATTCGATCTGTCTTTCTCTGTTGAAGTGGAAACGTGGGTGGAGAAAGTTCATAACGAGACGGTCAACATCGTGGGGCTTGTTGAGGGGACCGACACGGATTTCTCCGACGAGTTTCTTGTGGTGGGTGCTCACTACGATCATTTGGGGATGGGAGGTGACGGCTCCATGGTGCCGGATACGGTGGCGGTGCATAATGGAGCTGACGATAATGCTTCAGGTACAGCCGGTCTGCTGGAACTGGCAGAATGGTTCAGCGTTCATCCCCAGAAAAGGAGCATCATATTTGTTGCCTTCGGCGGGGAAGAGCTGGGATTATTGGGCTCCGCCTTTTTTGTATCTGATCCTCCCGTGCTTCTCCAGAGGATTGGCGCCATGATAAACATGGACATGATCGGCAGAATGGATGACTCGACGGTTGTGGTTGGAGGCGCGGGGACTTCGACCGTCTGGAAGGAATTGGCGGGAGAAAAGATTGGAGACTTAGGACTTTCACCGGCGTTTGATGAGCCGGGGTACGGCTCTTCAGACCATCAATCATTCTACCTCAAGGATATCCCTGTTCTGTTTTTCTTCTCGGGCACTCACGATGATTACCATCGTCCTTCGGATGATTGGGACAAGATCAATGCGGAGGAAGAAGAGAAAATAGTGAGAGCGATTCGGGAGATAATTATCGATCTTGCAACGCGAAAGTTACGGCCCGACTTTGTAAAGGTGGAGCAGGGTCAACCCACTCGTGGCGGGTTCCCCGTCTATATTGGAACCATACCGGACTACACCGCCACGGATGTGAAAGGGATGAAACTTTCCGGTGTGAGAAAGGGTGGTCCCGCAGATCAAGGGGGCTTGAAAGCGGGTGACATTATCGTCCGGTTTGGCGAAAAGAATGTAAGGAATATCTACGATTTCATGTATGCTCTCCAGGAAGCCATAGCGGGCGATTCTGTCACCATTGTCGTCAGCAGAGAGGGCAACGAGATTAACCTGCAGGTGGTTCCTGCCCGAAGGAGAGATTGATAGTCACGCAATCCCCGCTCATACTTCGGTAGAGCGGTAACTCCAGAACAATAATTCCAAATTCTTTTTTGAAACATAACGGGCCGACAATAACTTTGGAAATGGCCGAAAAGTGGTAGTTTTGGAAGAATATATTACTGTACACGGCGCCCGGGAACACAACCTGAAAAACATTCAGGTGAAGATACCGAGAAATCAATTTGTGGTCATTACGGGTTTGTCGGGTTCCGGAAAATCTTCCCTTGCTTTTGACACGATTTATGCAGAGGGACAGAGGCGGTATGTGGAGTCCCTTTCCGCTTATGCTAGGCAGTTTCTGAGTCTGATGCAGAAGCCGGACGTGGACTACATTGACGGCCTTTCGCCTGCCATTTCAATCGAGCAAAAAGCGGGGTCTCGAAATCCACGTTCCACCGTTGGTACTGTTACAGAGATTCATGATTATCTCAGGCTTCTTTATGCCCGGACGGGCATCCCATACTGCTGGAGCTGCGGGGACCCCATTCAGAGGCAGACAGTACAGCAGATTGTCGATGCCGTGTTGAGGCTCCCCGAAGGATCGAAACTTCAGGTTCTCGCGCCCGTGATCAGGGGGCGAAAGGGACAGTTCAAGGATGTATTCAAAGAAATTGCGAGGGAAGGATTTGTGCGTGTGCGCGTTGACGGAAGAATCCGGGATGTATCGGGAAAAATCATTCTGCACAAGGACAAGAAACATAACGTTGAAGTGGTAGTGGACAGGATTGTGCTGGAGGCCGACGTATCCGAAGGATCGTTTGGAAAAGAGCGATTGACGGAGTCAGTGGAATTGGCTCTGAGAATCGGCTCCGGACTCGTGGTCATTCATCGTCACCCAAAGGAGGAGCACATCTTCAGCGAAAAGTTTTCCTGTCCCAAATGCGAGGTGAGCATGGAGGAGCTCTCCCCGCGCATGTTTTCCTTCAACTCCCCGTACGGTGCTTGCCGGACATGTGACGGACTGGGTTCCCGGATGGAAATCGATCCGGATCTGGTCGTTCCGGACAAGCGGAGGTCTCTGATTCAGGGGGCCATTGCACCTCTGGGAGAACAACCCAGGGGAAGTTGGTATAGTGCCATCCTGAAGAGCCTGGCAAGGCACTACGGATTTAACTTCACGATGCCCTGGTACAAGTTGACCGCTACTGCCCGGGAAGCTTTGCTCTGGGGCACCGGAAGTGAACGAATAAAGATGGAGTATAAATCTGACCGATTTACAGGAGAGTATTCAGGCGGATTCGAGGGTGTAATTCGTAACCTGGAACGTCGTTATCATCAGACCCGGTCCGCCGGCATACGTGAGTGGATTGAGAAATACATGAGCATGCGGCCGTGCCCCAAGTGTGGGGGTGCCCGACTCCGCAAAGAGAGCCTGGCAGTGAGACTGGGGGACATGAATATTGGCAATTTGTCGAGACTTTCAATTAAGGATGTCGCCGACTTCTTCCGCACATTCAAATTCACTACCACCCAGAAAAAGGTTGCCAAACAGATTTTGAAAGAACTGCGGGAACGTCTGCAGTTCCTGATGAATGTGGGGCTTGACTATCTGACATTGGACAGGAATGCTTCGAGTCTCTCGGGCGGAGAGGGTCAACGAATTCGACTTGCGACCCAGATCGGTTCTCAACTTGTAGGTGTGTTGTACATTCTCGATGAACCCTCGGTTGGACTCCACCAGCGGGACAACAAACGTCTCATATCCACGCTGAAAAAGTTGAGAGAGCTGGGGAACACGGTCCTCGTCGTGGAGCATGACAGGGAGGCCATTGAGTCGGCAGACCATGTAGTGGATCTGGGGCCAGGGGCCGGAGAAGCGGGAGGAGAGGTGGTGTTCCAGGGCGCCGCCAGGGACCTCGCAAAGTACGATCGGTCTATTACGGGGCTGTATCTTTCGGGAAAACGGCAGATTGAGATCCCCTCCGGAAGACGAAGCGGGTCAGGCAAGGTACTGAAACTCTACGGAGCAAAGGGAAACAATCTTTCCGCCATCGATATTGAGTTTCCACTGGGAAAATTCATTTGTGTCACGGGCGTCTCAGGTTCGGGCAAGAGCACGCTGGTCAATGAAACCCTATATCCAATTCTGGCGAGAGAACTTCACGGTGCCAGAGCTTACCCGCTGCCCCACGATTCCGTTGACGGGATGGCGTATTTGGACAAGGTCATCGACATTGACCAGTCACCCATTGGCCGGACGCCCAGGTCGAATCCGGCCACCTATACGGGTCTATTCACACATATCCGGGACCTCTTCGCGAAGCTGCCGGAGTCAAGAATCCGGGGCTATAAGCCAGGGAGATTCTCCTTTAATGTCAAAGGAGGCCGGTGCGAAGCATGCCGGGGGGACGGCGTCATAAAAATTGAAATGCATTTTCTTCCTGACGTCTATATTCGCTGCGAAGAATGCAAAGGATCCCGCTATAACCGGGAAACGCTCGAGATAGCCTTTAAAGGGAAGACCATTTCGGGTGTGTTGAACATGAGTGTCGAGGAAGCGCTGGTCTTTTTCAAGAACTTTTCCCAGATTAGGCGGCGACTCCAGACACTTCGCGACGTGGGGCTGGGTTACATTCAACTGGGCCAGCAGGCGACCACCCTTTCAGGCGGAGAGGCCCAGCGGGTCAAACTTTCCTCAGAGCTATCGCGGATCGGTACGGGGCGAACCATTTATATTCTCGATGAACCAACCACGGGGCTTCACTTTGAAGACGTGAGAATGTTGTTGGATGTATTGAACAGCCTTGTCGATAAAGGGAACACCGTCATCGTTATCGAGCACAACCTCGATGTGATCAAAACAGCTGACTGGATCATAGATCTGGGACCTGAAGGGGGTGACGAGGGAGGTAGAATCGTGGCTCAGGGGACGCCTGAACAGTTGACCCAGGCTGGGCAATCCTACACGGGTCAATTCCTCCGGTCTATTCTGAATACCGGCCAATGAAGTGACATGATGAATCAGCTCGAACGGTTGTGTATCAATACGCTGCGATTTCTGGCAGTGGACGCGGTGGAAGCTGCTAAATCCGGTCACCCGGGTATGCCCCTGGGGGTTGCTCCCGCCGCTTACATTCTGTGGGATCGATTCCGGCGCCATAGTCCCTCCAATCCCCAATGGTTCAATCGTGATCGCTTCGTTCTTTCGGCGGGACACGGATGTGCCCTGCTGTATGCTCTTCTCCATCTCACAGGATATGATCTGTCCCTGGAGGATATCAAACGCTTCCGTCAGTGGGGAAGCAAGACCCCGGGTCACCCGGAATACGGGTCGGCCCCCGGGGTGGAAAGCACCACGGGTCCATTGGGACAGGGCTTTGCCAACGGTGTGGGAATGGCCATGGCAGAGCGCTTTCTGGCAAATCGGTATAATCGTAAAGGATACCCGGTGGTGGATCATTACACCTATGCCATCGTGTCTGATGGTGATCTCATGGAAGGGGTGTCTTCGGAAGCAGCATCTCTGGCAGGTCTGTGGGGGCTGGGGAAAATCATCTATCTCCACGACGATAACCATGTTACCATAGAAGGAAGTACGGATCTCGCTTTCACGGAAGATGTCCATCAGCGGTTTGAGTCCTATGGCTGGCACGTGCAAAAAGTTGCCGACGGGAACGATCTGCAATCTATCGCCGGGGCTATCGAGAATGCCCAGGAAGAGGTGAATCGCCCCTCACTCGTCATGATTCGGACTCACATCGGGTTCGGAAGTCCCAAACAGGATTCCGCTTCCGCTCACGGGGAACCTCTCGGACCGGAGTCATCGGTGAAAACAAAAGAGACTCTTGGCTGGCCTCTGGAGCCCACATTCTACATACCTGAAGAGGCAGAGAAGCATTTTCGGGAGGCTCTGGCGCGGGGCACCCGGCAGGAATCCGAATGGGAAAGACTGGTGGAGGAGTATTCCGGGACTTATCCTGACCTGGCGGTGAATTTCAGGAGGATCAGGAGAGGCGAACTTCCACCTGGATGGGGTGACGAAGTGCCCGAATTTCGACCTGAGGACGGACCCATTGCCACGCGGACCGCATCGGGGAAGGTACTGAATGTGCTTGCGAAGCATCTTGATAATCTACTGGGTGGTTCCGCGGATCTGGCGCCGTCAAATAAGACATTACTTGCTGCTCAAGATGACTTTGGTTTGAACGGGAGATGGGGGCCAAATGTCCACTTTGGTGTGCGTGAACATGCCATGGGTGCCATTCTCAACGGCGTCGCATTGCACGGTGGAGTCCTTCCTTACGGCGGGACATTTCTGGTATTCTCCGATTACATGCGTCCGGCGCTGCGTCTGGGGGCCTTGAGTCGGTACAAAGTCATTTTTATTTTTACCCATGATAGTATCGGCTTAGGTGAAGACGGTCCCACTCACCAGCCTGTGGAGCATCTCATGTCTCTCCGGGCCATCCCGAATTTCACTGTGATAAGACCCGCGGATGCCAACGAAACAGCCTCAGCCTGGAAACTTGCAGTCGAGCAAGACGGCCCCGTGGCCCTGATTCTCACGAGACAGAAGATCCCGGTCCTCGATTCCACAAGTCATGCAGTGGCGGATGGCGTACGCCGGGGAGCGTATGTTCTATCGGAGGCAAAAAGAGCAGATCCCCATATCGTTATCATCGCTACGGGTTCAGAAGTCCATACCGCTCTGGAGGCACAAAGGGAGCTGTCCGGTCAAGGGATTGAAGCCCGCGTAGTTTCCATGCCGTCCTGGGAGTTATTTGAAAAACAACCCGTGGAGTACCGGCATGAGGTTCTGCCTTCCCGCATACCTAAGCTGGCTGTGGAGGCAGGGAGTCCTTTGGGATGGCACAAATACGTAGGCGAAACGGGAGTGGTGATTGGACTGGAGCGGTTTGGAGCTTCGGCTCCCGGCAGTGTCGTTCTGGAAAACCTTGGATTCAGTGGCAGTGAAGTCGCCTCCCGGGCCCGGGCACTCCTGGAAAAAACAGAGAAATTGTCAGCTTCCTGATCCCGCATCCCCCAGATCAACGTCTGTTGTCGGGGATCGCGTCGGGACAAATGCTTTTCCCAGTTCTAATAGTTTTCGTAACGTTCCGAAAACGTGAAAGAATTTGTGAAAGCAAGATGAATAAGGAGATATCATGCCCATCAGAAAAGGAACAGCTGTCTGGCGTGGAAACCTGAGGATGGGAAAGGGTACCGTTTGAAGAGGGAACGAGTTTAGAGACACCGTAGAATATGGCGGATATTCTGGCGAAATGGTGGAAGCCTCTGGAGAAGGACAAAGTTCTCTGCACGCTGTGTCCCCGGTATTGCAAGATAGGGGACGGCCAGAATGGATTTTGTTTCATCAGGAAGAACAAAGGCGGACGATTGTATCAGACGGGATACGGTACGTCCACGGGATTCGCCATTGACCCCATCGAGAAGAAACCTCTTAATCACTTCTTGCCCGGGACTCCCGTACTAAGTTTTGGCACGGCAGGATGTAACCTCGGGTGTCGTTTCTGTCAGAATTGGGATACTTCAAAATCACGGTTGGATGAAACACGATCACTCCGGGATTTGACGGCGGAACAGGTCGTCCAACTCGCCGTTGACAAGAAATGCCCCAGCGTTGCCTACACCTATAACGATCCCACCATCTGGGGTGAATGGGTCATCGATATTGCGAAAATTTCGAAGGAGACCGGGATCAAGAATGTGATGGTAACGGCAGGATATATCACGCCGGAGGCGAGGGAAGAAATCTATCCTTTCATCGATGCAGCCAATGTGGATCTGAAGGCGTTCACGGAAACCTTTTATCACAAACTCACCTTCTCTCGCTTGGCGGATGTTTTGGACACCATAAGCTGGCTGGCGAATGAAACGGACGTGTGGATTGAATTGACCAATCTGGTTATTCCTGAACATAACGACAGCACGGACGAAATCGGGAAGATGGTCGATTGGGTTCTGGAAAATGTGGGCGATGAAATCCCCATGCATTTCACGGCATTCCATCCAGATTTCAAGATGATGGATATACCTCCCACTCCCCCTGAAATAGTCACAGAGGCGAGAAATCTAGCCGTTGAGAAGGGATTGAAATACGTTTACGTGGGAAACGTCCACAATCCCCATGGTCAGACGACCTATTGTCCCAGTTGTCACGCGTCGGTTATTGTAAGAAATTGGCATTCGGTCGTCTCCATGAACCTCACAGATGGTCGGTGTGAGTGCGGGCAAAGAATACCCGTGATCCAGGCCTAATCCCATTCAAATCAACCCTCTTTTCAAGAAGAGAATCGATGCAAAACTCCGGTAAGAAAGTATATGACTTGATCATTGTAGGCGGCGGTCCCGCGGGCTCCACCGCAGCGATATATGCTGCCAGAAAGGGCCTGAAAACGCTTCTACTTGAAAAGGAGCGGTTTCCCCGGGACAAGGTATGCGGCGATGCCCTGTCGGGGAAGTCGGTGGCGGTGCTTCGGGACTTGAATCTCATGGAAAGTGTCCGGGAATTACCGGGAGCGCTCATTCGCACGGTTACTTTTGGAAGTCCCAATCACACCGAAGTCAACGTGGAACTGAGGAGTTCCAACCCCGGGGATCCACCCATAGGTTTTGTTATCCGGCGTGAGATTTTTGACAATTTTCTCTTTCAAGAGGCACGGAAGGTGGTTCATAACTGTGTGGAGGAATTCTCTGTGCGTGATATCCTGACGGAGAATGGACAGGTACAGGGTGTGAGGGGAATTGGGCCGGACGGCTCCAAAGGGACTGAATTCAGAGGCCGTATGGTGCTCGGGGCGGATGGCTTCAATTCCGTGGTGGCCAGGAAAATGGGACTTTACAATCATGATCCCCTTCACCAGGTTGTGGCCTTACGATGCTATTTCAGGAAAGTGAGAGGTTTAACCGACCAGATTGAATTACATTATCTCAGGGAAGTTGTGCCCGGGTATTTCTGGATTTTCCCCCTGGAGGACGATTATGCCAATGTTGGCATCGGGATGCTTCACGCATACATTCGCCGCAGGCAGATAAATCTCAAGGTCGCTTTGAACAACGCCATCCACAGTTCAGCGTTTGAACATAGATTCAAGGGATCGGAGCAAGTGGGGACACCCGTGGGATGGAATCTTCCCGTGGGGAGCATGCATCGCAAGATATTTGGAGCCGGTTTTATGTTGCTGGGGGATGCCGCCGGCCTCATCGACCCATTTACGGGCGAAGGGATAGGGAATGCCATGTATTCAGCACGTGTGGCCGTCGAGACGGCAGCGGAAGCCTGCCGGGCAGATGATTTCAGCGAGAACTTTCTGTCCAGATATGATCATCGCCTGTGGGATGCCATCGGGGGCGAATTGAGACTGAGCACAAAATTGCAGCAGCTCGGCCGGTTGAAATTTCTTCTGAATTTCGTTATTGCCAAAGCCGCGCGCAGTGAAGAAGTGAGAAATGTGATTGGAGGGATGATCGTGAATGAGCATCCAAAGGAAAACCTGGTCAATCCCATGTTCTACTTGAAGCTTTTGTTTGCGTGAAGCAGGTTTTTTTGGACTATTCAGCCGGAAGAACTTTCTTGAGAGGATAAAGAGATGACCCTTATTAGCCTCACGGGAAGGCCAAAGGACGAGGGTTTTTCCGAGTTGGAGATCAACGAACAATTGCTGAAAATGTTAGGCAAGGAATGGTTGAAGTCATTGGGCGAAGGGGCTATCATTCTTCCCGGGAAAGTCCTGGGAGTAATTGAAGAATTACAGGGTGGCGACGGGGCGGACTGATCCCTGGAGTCTGCGATGTGGGAGAGTCAATCATGAAACAATTGCTTCAAATGAGATGTGTGGCCTGCCGCAGGGGTGCCCCCACGGTGACCGAGGAAGAAATCGTAGATTTCAAGCCTCAGGTGCCAGACTGGGAGATCATGGACAGAGAGGGCATTCAAAGGCTGGAACGCCTCTTTCCTTTCAATAATTTTTCTGATGCCTTGCGCTTCACTAACACCGTGGGTGAAATCGCCGAGGAAGAGGGCCATCACCCCTCTTTGTTGACCGAGTGGGGAAAGGTGACGGTCATATGGTGGACGCACAAAATTCGTGGTCTGCATCGCAATGATTTTGTCATGGCGGCCAGAACGGATCAATTGTATTCACGTGGCAGGGCGTGATGATCCTTCTGTGGGGTGGGAAGAATCAGCCCCCCCCCCTCGGCCATTTTTGTATCATCTGCACCGCCCGATCTTTCCAGTTTAAAACCGATTGATATTTAAGAAAGTTGGGGGATTCACATAACGGGTGCACGCGGAGTTGATTCCGGCGGAAGAGAGCGGAGTATCTGTTTGGAATCGCTTATGTCTGGTCTTAAATTTGCGCACGCCTTTATGTTCTTCCGTCCTGCGCTTTTCTACGCTGCTCCAACCATCTAATGGACGATTAACGGAATTGTGAGATGACAGACGTTCACATTACCGATCCTGAGCCACGGCCGGAAGAACTCGTCGAGGAACAGACACTTCGTCCCAGCTCTTTTGATGATTTCATCGGTCAGAAGGATGTGGTGGAGAATTTGAAGCTCTTCATTGAAGCTGCTCGCAAAAGGAATGAGGCCTTGGACCACGTTCTTCTTTTCGGGCCTCCTGGATTGGGGAAAACAACTCTGGCACACATTATCTCCAGGGAACTGGATGTCAATCTGAAACAGACCTCCGGGCCGGTATTGGAACGGGCCGCTGATTTGGCCGGGTTGTTGACCAATCTACGCTTTCGGGATGTTCTGTTCATAGATGAGATACACCGCATGAACAGTGTGGTGGAGGAATATCTCTACTCGGCCATGGAAGAATTCAAGATTGACATCATGATCGACCGCGGACCAAGTGCCCGCAGCGTTCGATTAACCCTGGAGCAATTCACTCTGGCAGGAGCCACCACGCGTATGGGGAGCTTAACCTCGCCCATGCGGGACCGTTTCGGGGTCGTCCTGCGCATTGACTTCTACAGCCCGGATGATCTTCGCATGATCATCCTCAGATCGGCAAAGATTCTGGGCGTGGAGATTGATGATCAGGGGGCAGTGGAGCTGGCCAGGCGGTCCCGTGGGACTCCCCGGGTCGCGAACCGGATTCTCCGGCGGGCTCGTGACTATGCCCAGGTAAAGGAAGACGGCCATATATCAAAAGGGGTGGCGAAGAAGTCACTGGACAAGCTGGGCATCGACGCAAAGGGGCTCGATGATCTCGACAGGAAAATACTGGAGGTGCTCGTGGACAAGTTCAACGGCGGTCCCGTGGGAATCAACTCACTCAGTGTCGCTGTGGGGGAGGATGCCCAGACTATCGAAGATGTCTATGAACCGTTTCTCATCAAGGAGGGATTTGTGCAGCGCACGCCCCGGGGAAGAATCGCTCAGGACGTGGCATTTGAGTATTTGAACTTGAAGAAACCCATCAATCAGGAGTCTTTATTCTAGTTCGAGGGATCGCATGTTTCAGAAAAGAGTAAAGCTGAGATTGGCTGATTTTGACTACAATCTGCCAAAGACGCGAATCGCCCAGTATCCCGCAAGGCGGCGTGATTACGCCAAGCTAATGGTCGTTCGCAGAGATGGCAAGACGGTCGAGCACAAAAAGTTTTTTCATATTGTTGACTATCTGAAAAAGAACGATCTGTTAATCCTGAACAAGACAAAGGTGTTCCCCGCCCGCCTGTTTGCTGTGAAGGACCGCACGGACGCAAGGGTGGAGGTATTTCTTCTGCGTGAACTGGAGAATGATCTCTGGGAAGTTCTGGTTAAACCGGCCAGAAAGGTTCGCATCGGTAACAAACTCCATTTCATAGGTAATGTCTACTGTGATGTCATTGACAACACTGTTTCCGGTGGCCGGGTAGTTCGGTTCGAGTACGAGAGTGATGACTTCTACAAGATAATCGATAGGATTGGCCATTCTCCTCTTCCCCCATATATTAACCGGCCGGCGGAACCGCGTGACAAGGAGAGATATCAGACCGTCTTTGCCGAAAGGAGAGGTGCGGTTGCCGCCCCCACCGCAGGACTTCATTTTACCGAGAGCCTTCTTAAAAAGGCGGAGAAGAAGGGCATCAAAATTGGCCATATTATTCTGCATATTGGTCTGGGAACCTTTCGCCCCGTTCAAGTGGAAGATCTGACGCGGCATCAGATGGATTCAGAATACTTTGAAGTCCCCGCTGAAACCGCTATTGCAATTAATGAAGCACGGGCGAAGGGAAAAAGAATTTTTGCGGCGGGCACCTCAACAGTCAGGGCCCTGGAAACGGTGGTTGTTTCTGGATTCCAGGTGACTGCCAAGCGCGGCTGGACAGACAAATTCATTTACCCCCCCTACGACTTCAAGATGACCGATGCTTTGTTGACGAATTTCCATCAGCCCAAATCGACCCTCCTGATGCTCATATGTGCTTTTGCCGACAGGGAATTCATTTTTAAGGCGTACAGGGAGGCACTGAAGAGCGATTACCGGTTCCTAAGCTACGGCGACGCCATGTTGATTCTTTGAGACAAGATTCGAGAACCAAGAACCAAAAACAAGGATCAAGTGTCAAGGAACAAGTATCAAGTATCAAGTGTCAAGGATCAAGTCACCAGTCACCAGTTGGCAGTTTCACGCATTACCCATCATTTTCTCCATTATCAATAATCAATTGTCAATAGTCAATCGTCAATGTTCTCCATCTCTCCGTTCCTCCACTTCCTCAAGTTTCCCGTCTCCCCGTCTCCGGTTTTCAATAATCAATTGTCTTCACGCGTCACGTCGGAGCGCAGTTGAGCGGAGTTGAGCAAAGTTGAGCAAAGCGAAATCCCGACGCTCTCTCGGGGCGTAGATCCCGATGAACATCGGGGCATCACGAGTTAAGATCAATCTATTCCCTGTTGAAACTTTCAACTTTGTCTCTTAGGATGACGCCTAATGTCTGGAGTTGACCGAATGCGTGTTTCGGCCCTTATCGCGGGGGCGGGGAAAAGTGTTCGGTTCGCCGGGGACACGGAGTCATCTTCCGAAGAGCACCGGAAGCAATTTCAGCATCTTGGGCAGGAGCCTCTCATCTTTGTCACTCTGCAGCCGTTTGTGGAATCGAGCTCCATCGATTCTATTCTGGTGGCAGTTCCCCCCAACACGGTTGAATGGATGGAAGAGATGGTGAAGAGTCGTGGTTTCGAGAAAGAGGTCAAAGTAATCCCTGGGGGCAGGGAACGGCAGGACACTGTCTGGCAAGGTCTGAAAGAAGTTGCCCATAGTTGTGATGTGATTGTAGTACATGACGGGGTGCGTCCTTTCTTCAAGGGGCGGTGGATTAGAGAGACTGTAGATCTCTGTTCAAATTTTGACGGGGCCATTGTCGCCGTCCATGCGACGGACACCCTTAAGAGGGTGAAAAATGAAACGATCTTGGAAACCCTGTCTCGTGGTGAAATCTGGCAGGCTCAAACGCCTCAAACGTTCAATGTGGACGTGCTCGTTGCCGGGTATGAACACGCCCTGAGCCTGGGCCTGCGGTGTACAGACGAAGCCCAGCTCGTTGAGCTAAACGGGGGTCGTATCGCCATCGTGGAGGGGAGTCCTCAAAACATCAAAATAACGAGGTCTGAGGATTGGAAGCTGGCCGAATCCATCTGGCACGGGATGAACCGTGATTAGAACCGGTTTTGGATACGACGTTCACCAGTTGAAGGCAGGGGAACAGCTCATTCTTGGGGGCGTGTTGATTCCCTTCTCAAAAGGGTCCGTGGGACATTCGGACGGCGATGTGCTATGTCACGCAGTGGTGGATGCCCTTCTTGGGGCCGCCAACCTGGGAGACATAGGAGACCACTTCCCCAGCGAAGATAGCCGGTGGAAAGGGGCATCAAGCCTGACATTCGTACAAATGGCCGGAGAAAAGATCCAGGCAGAAGGGTTTGACATTCTCCACGTTGACTGCACTGTCATACTGCAGGAAGTGAGGGTCAAACCTCATATCCCGGAGATGAAATCCCTGGTGAGAGACAAGCTTCAGATAGGGGAGGACAGGATTTCCATCAAGGCCACCACAACCGATTTTCTCGGTTTTACCGGTCGCGGGGAGGGCGTTGCTGCTATGGCTTTGGCTACCCTGTCCGCTGTCAAATAGACGCTCTGCACGGGGAATCATTCTGCCACTGATCTCCAGCTGCAAAATCAACGTTGGTCTGAAGGTAACGGGTAAGAGACACGACGGTTATCACACGATTCAGACTATCTTCCAGGAACTCGATCTGACAGATACGGTCATTCTCGAATCCGCGGATGAGGGGTGGGAAATTAGATGCAACTCAAAGAGCGTCCCACGGAATGAGTCAAATTCGTGCGTGCGGGCCTATTTGAGCCTGAAGGAGCTGTTCCCGGATCTTGGGGGCATTCGTATAGGTCTTGAAAAACGTATTCCTGTCGGGTCGGGACTGGGTGGCGGATCCAGTAATGCCGCGACGGTTTTGAGGGGGCTCAACGAACTTTTCGGACTGGCTCTTTCTGACGACCGGTTGGAGGAAATGGGCGGTACTATCGGGGCGGATGTCCCATTTTTCATTCGTGGGGGAACACAATTCGGAGAGGGTTTGGGAGACATCCTTTCCCCCGTGACACTTCCCTACGTGGGTGCAGTGCTGCTCGTGGTGCCTGAAACTTCAGTATCTACAGAATGGGCGTATGACAGAGTCAGAAAGCACTTGACTGGCGGTTTCAAGTCCGGTAAGTTTGGCGCCGTCCTCCAGTCGAGGGGCGAAGAGCGTTTTGTCTCCTCCTGGGCTGTGGCGGACAGGTTTCTTGAGAACGATTTTGAATCTCTGGTGTTTCAGACATATCCAGAGATTGGTGACATCCGGGACCGGTTGCGGGACGCGGGGGCATTGTTCGCCAGTCTGTCGGGTACGGGCTCGACTGTGTTTGGAATCTTTGGAGATGAGATCCGGGCGCGAAGAGCCCAGGCCGTCCTCTCCTCACCTCTCCAAACCTTTATCACCCACCCGATCAGAAAAGTCCATTGACCATTGACGATTGTCTAAGGAATATTGACGCCTGAAGGCTTTCTGCTGAAATCACTGTAAATAGTCAATAATCAATTGAAAATTATCAATTGGATGCCGGGTCGTCCAAGGGCAGGACAGCGGCCTTTGGAGCCGTTAATCGTGGTTCGATTCCACGCCCGGCAGCAATGAGTTTTGTGAAATCCTTCGGGGAAAGGGAGCCATGAAAATATTCAACGGTAGATCGAATCCCACCCTGGCGGGGGAGATTGTGGATCATCTTGGTGTCTCGCTGGGGCAGGTAAAGATCCGTCAGTTCAGTGACGGGGAAATATGGGTCAAGTTCGAGGAAAACATCCGGGGTGAGGATGTGTTTCTCATTCAGTCCACGCACGCCCCGGCGGAGAATATCATGGAGTTGATTCTCATGATAGATGCTGCCGTGCGGGCATCGGCCCAGAGGGTAACGGCGGTTATCCCGTACTACGGATACGGGAGGCAGGACCGGAAGGATCAGCCCCGCGTCCCTATTTCCGGGAGAGTCATGATGGATTTGATTGGCAGTGTGGGGGCTGGCCGGGTCCTTACCATGGATATGCATTCGCCACAGATTCAGGGATTCACGCACATCCCGTTTGATCACCTCTATGCCAGGCAGGTCATTTTTGACAGGTTGAGGCAGTTCGATCTTTCCCGGGAGAGTACCGTCATTCTGGCTCCAGATGTAGGAGGCGCACCCATGGCCCAGGCATTTGCCAAGCATCTTGGAGTGGGCTTTGCTCTTGGGGATAAGCGCAGGCCGGCCCCAAACAAGGCAAAGATTGTTCATCTAATCGGCGACCTGGAAAACAGGGATGTCATCATTGTCGATGACATGATAGATACGGGCGGTACCATTGTAGATGCGGGCAATGCGGCGAAAGATAGCGGAGCGACCTCGGTGATAGCCCTTGCAACTCACGGTCTGTTAACGGGTGACGCGAAGGAAAAAATCATGAATTCAGACCTAGATCGAGTCATTGTATCAAACACGATTCACATTCCACCTGAGCGGAGATTTGAAAAGTTGGAGATTCTGTCCGTTGCGCCCCTGTTTGCTACAGCCATTCGATGTATTCATGATGGCGAGTCTATCAGTGCTCTTTTCGAATTCTGATCTCAGCCATGAATTATCCACAGGATCTTGAGATTAACCACGGAGCCACAGAGGACACAGAGAGTAATTTTGGATAAGAACTTAGGAACTTGATGGAGAACAAGGTTGCAAAGATACAACTCTGGAATACATCACCATTAAAGTATCTTATTTTGAATGGACATGCTCTGTGCTCTCTGTGGCTAACAGGTAGACCAGGGTAGGAGGAAGAAATGACGCACGAATTCAAACTGGACCTGGAGAAGCGGAGTCAACTCGGCAGAAGGGCGGCAAAGAAGTTGAGGGGAGAGGGGAAAATCCCTGGGATATTCTACTCCGGGGGTAGGAAATCCGCCCCCTTCTATATCGATCGACGTCATCTTCATGAGGCTCTTCAGTCTGATTCGCACGTATTCGAAGTAAAAGTTGGCGGGAAAAGGCTCTATGCTATTGTGAGGAAAATGCAGTATCACCCCGTGACGGATGAGATCCTTCATATTGATCTGTTTGGAGTCCGGTTAAAGGATAAGATCGATCTGATGGTACCCATTGTGCTGGAAGGAGAAGCGAAGGGCGTCAAAGAGGGAGGGATTCTAACCCAGAATCTCACCGAACTACAGATTCAATGCCTTGCCACGGAAGTCCCGGATGCGGTGCATCTTGAGGTGTCGGAATTGACCATCGGCGACAGTATTCATGTAGGAGACCTCAAACTGGAAAATGTTGAGGTGTTGACCCATCCGGAAGTCACGGTTGTTACAGTGCAGGCGCCAAAAGAAGAAATTGTGGAAGAAGAGATTGAGGAAGAAGTTGAGATTGAAGGCGAAGAGGAGGAAGAGGCCGAAGTTCCCGACGAGAAAGAGGGAGCCGGTGAGGAGGAGGAACCCTCATCCGGATGATCGCTTTTGTAGGTCTTGGAAATGTCGGTTCAGAATATGCCAGTACCAAACATAATCTCGGCTTCTGGGTGGCGGATGAACTGGCGCAAAGGTGGCGTATTCCCTTCCGTCCAGGGAAGGGGGACTATCTTATGGCGGAAGCCACTCCTGCAGGCTCATCCCGTGTGCTTCTGGTAAAACCCACATGCGGAATGAATCGAAGCGGGAAAGCGCTCAAGGAGATCGAGGAAGGTTGGAGTTTATCGAGCAAGGAGCTACATGTGATTGTCGATGATGTGGATCTTCCTCTAGGCACAATTCGGATTCGTCCCGGTGGGGGCAGCGCATCTCACAAGGGTATGGAATCGATCATCTACACTCTCGGAACCACTCAATTTCCCAGAATCAGGGTGGGCATTGGGACGGACGAACAGATGCGTCCTGCGGAACGCTATGTCCTTAAGCCTTTTCTCAAGAAGGATAAGGCCCTGGCCCAGGAAATGGTCATCCGAGGAGCGGACGCCGCGGAAGCCATTCTGTCTGTTGGCCTGGAGAAAGCCATGGCTGGCTATAATCGAGCTGAAAGGGAAGCATGGAGCTGATGAACAGTTTCTTTTGGATCCCCGCCACGGGATTACTGGCTCTTGTCTATGCAGTGGGAAGGAGTATGTGGGTCAACCGGCAGGATCCCGGAAACGACAGGATGATTCAAATCGGGGCTGCTGTGCGGGAAGGTGCCATGGCGTTTCTCCTGAGGGAATACAAGGTAATCTCGGTATTTGTCGTAGCCGTTACGGTACTCCTCGTGTGGGGAAATGCTTCACGGGGAACGAGTCTTGTGGCCCTTTCCTTTTTTGTGGGTGCCTTCTGCAGTGCTCTGGCAGGGTTTTTCGGAATGTGGGTG
Organism: Candidatus Neomarinimicrobiota bacterium; assembly: GCA_036476315.1. Taxonomy (NCBI): domain Bacteria; kingdom Pseudomonadati; phylum Fidelibacterota; species Fidelibacterota bacterium. The sequence goes on from JAZGBI010000063.1 coordinate 68,958, forward strand.
GCGACAGCGGCCAATCACCGGACGACACAGGCGGCCAGGACGGGATTGAATTCTGCCCTTCGCGTTGCCTTCGCGGGGGGTTCCGTCATGGGCATGAGTGTTGTGGGTCTCGGCATCATTGGATTGTCCGTCTTGTTTTACCTGTATGGCGGTTTGGATGAGGGTGCAGATCTGAGGAGCGTTATGGCCGTTCTATCGGGATTTGCCATGGGGGCATCCTCCATCGCCCTTTTCGCCCGCGTAGGGGGAGGTATCTTTACCAAGGCAGCGGATGTGGGTGCGGACCTCGTGGGGAAAGTTGAGACCGGTATTCCCGAGGACGACCCAAGAAATCCAGCCACTATTGCGGACAATGTTGGCGACAATGTGGGTGATGTGGCAGGGATGGGCGCTGACCTGTTTGAGTCCTACGTGGGATCCATCATCGGTGCCATGGTCCTGGGCGCGGCAGCGAATCTTGGAAACCTGGTCATTCTTCCCCTGGTTCTGGCGGGAACCGGGATCGTTGTTTCTGTGGTGGGCATGTTCTTTGTAAGCACGAAAGAGGGGGGGAATCCCCAAAATGGACTGAACATTGGTACCTACGGAGCCGGGGCATTGATGGTTATCGCCAGCTATTTCATCATACAGGTATTCGTACCAGAGACCGTGGTCATTGGAAATAAGAATGTGGACGGGCTGCACATATTCCTATCAGTGATTTCAGGACTGGTTGCGGGGACTCTGGTGGGAGGTATGACCGAGTACTACACATCGGAAGGGCGGAGGCCAGCCCGGCGAATTGCCATCGCAAGTGAAACAGGATCTGCCACGAACATCATCGCAGGTCTTGCCAACGGCATGGCATCAACCGCCTTTCCAATCGTGGCAATTGCCGTTGCGATCATTGTCGCTCACCATTTTTCCGGTCTTTATGGTATTGCCGTGGCTGCCCTCGGAATGCTGTCCACCACCGGGATTCAGTTGGCCGTGGACGCCTACGGTCCCATCGCAGACAACGCCGGTGGCTGTGCGGAAATGGCGAAGCTCCCTCCCGAGGTGCGGAGCCGAACCGACAGGCTTGATGCCGTGGGAAACACCACGGCCGCTATCGGGAAAGGATTTGCCATCGGTTCTGCGGCACTCACGGCACTGGCCCTGTTTGCGGCTTACCGGGAGACCGCCGCTGCCGCCCTGGGAATCGATCATCTTTCCCTCAACCTGAATCGACCCGACATCATGGCAGGCCTGTTAATCGGGGGCATGCTTCCTTTTCTGTTTTCCTCTTTTGCTATGAGAGCCGTAGGTCAAGCTGCAATTGAAATGATCGGCGAGGTGAGGAGGCAGTTCAAAGAGATCCCCGGACTGCTGGAGGGGACGGGAAAGGCGGATTACGCCCGGTGCGTCGATATCGCCACCAAAGAGGCGATAAGGCGGATGATTGCTCCCGGTCTCCTGGCTGTGTTGACACCCGTATTCTTTGGACTGGTTCTCGGAAGGCCACATATGTTGGGAGGAGTTCTCGCGGGGGTAACCGTCAGTGGTGTGTCGCTGGCAATCTTTATGGCCAATGCGGGGGGATCGTGGGATAATGCCAAAAAGTATATTGAAGCCGATAACCTTGGGGGCAAAGGTTCCAATACCCACAAAGCAGCCGTGGTGGGTGACACCGTAGGTGATCCATTCAAGGATACGGCGGGCCCGTCCTTGAATATTCTGATCAAATTGATTTCGGTTGTGTCCCTGGTGATTGCCCCCATGTTTTGAGAAATGGAGGACTGGAGCTATGCAGAACTGTCCAAAGGATCCTGCGGGGAGAATTGGGAACAGGACTATCTTCCGGGATAAAGGTGGTTCCATTCTCCACTGCTCTATTTCTCCTATACTACAGTTCATTGTGAGGAGGTGATTGGAATTGAGATACTACGAAACCCTCTATATCGTTCATCCTGATTATGAGGAAGAGAGGCTGATAAATGTGAAGCAGTCCGTGGACCGATGGATATCGGACCGGGGTGCAAGCATCATCAATTCTTACGTCTGGGGGAAGCGAAAACTTGCCTATCCGGTGGATAAGCAGATGTATGGCACATATATGCTTCTGAATTATGGGACAGAGAAGCCGTTTTTTCCAGAGCTAAACGAATGGTTTCAACTCAACGAGGCCGTTCTGGCCTATTTCACCGTCCTGCTGGATCAAGAGCCGGGGGCCAGGGCGGAGGAATCGTGATGGAAAACGAGCACCTGACCAGGAATCGGGTGGGAAGGAGATAGGGATGGCCTTAATGACGAGACGCCGAATCTGTAAGTTCTGTGAGGACAGTGAGCTTGTAATCGATTACAAGAATGTGAAACTCATCCGGAAGTTTGTTACGGACCAGGGGAAGATCATCCCCGGTCGCATAACGGGGACATGCGCGAAACATCAAAGACGACTTACAAGCGCTATCAAGCGGGCAAGAAATATCGCTCTGCTTTCCTATACCGGGGATGAGTTTTATCAGTAAAGCTGAAGGGGTCAGAGACTATGTCCAGGCAATTTTGTGAAGACGTGATTCTACTCCAGGATGTCCAGAAGCTGGGCAGCCAGGGTGACGTGGTGCGGGTGAAACCGGGATACGCCCGGAACTATCTTCTTCCCCAGGGATTGGCCAAGGAGGCTAATGCGCGAAATCTGCGCCTGCTGGAGCTAGAGAAGCAACAGGAGGAGGTTCGCCAGCAAAAGACAGAGGAAGAGGCGAAAGAAATGGCGGAGAAACTGAAGGGAATTTCACTCACGGCACCGGTTCAGGTGGGGGAGGAGGATCGTGTCTTTGGATCCGTCACCAGCATTACAATCTCCAAACTGTTGAAGGAGCAGGGGCATGACATTGACAAGAAAGACGTCTTGTTGCAGGAACCCATCAAGGCTCTGGGCCTTTTTTCCGTTCCGGTGAGAGTTCACGGAGATATTCAGGCAGAAGTTAAGGTTTACGTCATCAAAGAATAGATCGCAACCACGTTCTCTGTAGAGACCTTCATTGGAAGGCCCCACCTGGTGAACACGTGGGTTCCAGATGGGGTTTTTTGTTGCACTTTCATGGGTCCCCGTCTATCTTAACGCAGTATGTTTGCAGATGTATCATTTCCAATTTCTACCTATAGAGTATTTACCTATTCCGTTCCCAGGAATCTTGAAGACAGGGTGAAAATAGGTGTGCGTGTCTCGGCTCCGTTCGGGGCCAGGAAGAAGGTCCAGGGCGTTGTTGTTGACCTGCGCCGGGAAAAGAGATTCAAGGGCAAAACCCATCCCATTTCCGCTGTAGTTGACGAAACACCCATTTTTGACAAAGCGCTCTGGGACTTACTCAACTGGGTAAGCCGTCACTATCTAACCCCAATGGGCCAGGTAATGAGGACGGCTGTCCCATCCCGGCTTACCTCCTCCTATTCACCTCCGGAACAGTTGATGGTAAGAGCCGTGAACGGCTTAGGAGAGAATCTATCCGCGTTGGCTGAAAGCTCCCCCCGGCAGCACAGGGCGATGAAGTTTCTTAAACAACGGAGAGATTCTATTCCCGTCGCCGCCTTGACCAGTGTGATAAAGAACCCATGGGATGCATGCCGGGCTCTGGAGCGGAAGGGATACGTGACTCTCGCCCGGGTGCCCAGAATCCCGGATGTTTCCGATCTTAGTTTTCTTCCGATACAGAGGGAGATACACTTCACCCCTGCTCAGGAAAAGATTATGAAAGGACTTGAGGCCTGGCTTGAGAAAAAGAAGTTTACCCCCTGTCTCCTGCACGGCGTCACGGGAAGCGGCAAAACGGAGATCTATATCCATCTTGCGCGGCGGGCAGAGCTACAGGGCCGGCGGTCCCTGATCCTGTTACCCGAGATCTCATTAACACCGCAGATTGCTGGGCGATTCCGGTCGGTTTTCGGAGATCGAGTGGCCATCTGGCACAGCCGGATGACATCTGCCGAGCGTGCATGGACCTGGAAACAGATTTGTGAAGATCGCTACGGGGTAATCGTGGGCGCCCGCAGCGCCATATTTTCGCCGGTGAGAAGCGTGGGACTCATTGTGGTTGACGAGGAGCAGGAAAGCGCCTTCAAACAGGAAAGTCCAGCGCCCCGGTATCATGCCCGTGATGTGGCCCTCATGAGAGGAAAATTGTGCGGGGCACTCACAATTCTGGCAGGGGCGACGCCAAGTCTTGAATCCTACTACAATCAAGCAGTGGGAAAACTCAGTTCCATCCGGTTGAAAACGCGGTACGGCGGGGCAAGCTATCCCCAGGTAGACGTAGTTAACATGACAGAAGAGAGAGGCGAGACGGGAGACTATGATTCTGTTCTTTCCCGGTTGCTCATTGAAAAAATTGGGGAACGATTGAAAAAGGGTGAACAGGCAATTCTCCTGCAGAACCGCCGCGGGTTCTCGTCTATCCTCTACTGTGGTGACTGTGGGCATGTGGAAATGTGTCGCAATTGTCGCATTTCTCTGACTTTTCACAAGGCGGAGAGCGTACTGAAATGCCACTACTGCAATTTTCAGAAGTCCTTGCCCAGGACGTGCCAGGAATGTGGGGGCACAGAGCTGCTTCTCCTGGGAGCCGGGACGCAGAAGGTGGAAGAAGGATTGAGGGAGCGATTCCCCGGGTTGCGCCTGGTTCGAATGGATCTTGACACTACCAGAAGAAAAGGGGCATACACCAGAATTCTCACGAAATTTGCCGAAGGCGATTATGATATTCTGTTGGGAACACAGATGGTCGCGAAAGGGCTCCATTTCGAGAACGTGACCCTTGTTGGGATCATCAATGCGGATACGGGTCTTTATTTACCCGACTTCCGGGCCGGGGAAAGAACGTTTCAGTTGATCTACCAGGTGGCGGGCCGGTCAGGTCGAGGAGAAAAACCGGGTGAGGTGGTTATCCAGACAAGCAATCCCGACAACCCCGCAATCAGCTGCGCGTCTCGTCTTGATTTGGAACGGTATTATAATATTTGTCTTAGTGAGAGGGAAGAACTAACGTACCCCCCGTTCAGCTGGCTGGCCAAGATTGAGTTCTCCGGGAGGGAAAGAGAGGCGGTAGAGAGAGAGGCCATCCGTTTCGGAGGGAGCATGGTGAATAAGCCGGAGCATATCTCCGCACTGGGGCCAGCTCCCTGTCCCATCGAGCGAATCAAGAACAATTTCCGGTATCAGATCATCTTCAAGTCTCCCAAAAAGAAAGACGAGAACGGAAGCAAGCTCCATCGCTTCCTGGAGAACGTTTTTGTGAATTCTTCCTTCTCTTCCAGAGCCAGGGGAATGGGCACATATGTGGATGTGGATCCGGCATCACTTCTTTAGGACATTCGTAACCCTGTCGGTGATTGTGGCCGTGGGGATGGGTTTGCCATTCCTGCAGGCTGAGGGAAGCTACCCGGGACTGGAGATTCTGTATCATGTCCGTTCGTTGAGTATGGCTTCTGTTGGGACGGCGGACGGGTCGGGGATGGACATGACGGTTACCAATCCGTCGCTGCTTCAATCCGCCAAGGGGGGACTTCTTCTGTCGGTGATGCGATATCCTGCAGATATTCAGACGGAAATGGTGGAATGGCGCATACCGTGGGGAAGGCGAACAACGGCCGTCTCCCTCAGACACCTAGGTTTCGGCACATTTGACGAGCGGGATGAGGAGGGCGTGAAAACGGGACAGTTTTCCGCGTCCGAAACCTGGATGTCCGTCTCATTCGCCCAGTCCCTTTTCCGGTCTTTGGACGTGGGCATGACGGGGGGCCTGTTCTTGAGCAGGGTTCAGGATGTCACGGCAACACTCGGCGTTCTCACGGCAGGGGGGGTGGTTACCCTCAACCGGTATGATATGCGTGTGGGCATCAGCGTTCGCAACCTGGGGGTAACCCTCAATTCCTACACAGAATATGGTGAACCCGTTCCCTCGAGTCTTCATGTGGGGCTGACGAAAAAGCTTGCCTACCTGCCTCTGGAACTTTCCGTTGACGCTGGCTGGTGGGACAAAGGTCACCGGAATATCGTTCGACTGGGAGGCGAATTCACGTTTCCGTACAATCTGAGGTTGAGGTGGGGGACGAGTTCGAATCGGTTTGACCTGGAGTCGAATCGCCTATGGCAAGATATGGCGGCCGGGACGTCTCTAGGTGTCGGTTTTCTGACGCCAAACCTGTCGGTTGATCTGGGCATAGAGTACCGGGGTGTTGGCGGAACGGTCCTGGGTGTCGGGTTTTCAAGCCACCCGTGAAGTATCGTCCACTCGGTAGGTCCGGGCTGTCCGCATCGGAAATCAGTCTAGGGGGTTGGCTGACATTGGGAGGCTCGGTAGATGAAGCCGTGTCGGTCCGGCTCATACAATATGCCTTTTACCGGGGTATCAACCTATTTGACGTGGCAGATGTCTATTCTGATGGACGGGCGGAGGTGGTGTTGGGAAAGGCAGTGAAGGAGCTGCCCCGGGAACAGGTAGTCCTTGCAACAAAAGTTTTTGGACGAATGCATGCGGGGCCCCACGGCTCAGGTCTCTCCAAGAAGCATATCCTTCAGGCCTGCGAGGCAAGTTTGACGCGGCTCAAGGTTGACACCATCGATCTTTACCAGTTTCACGCTCCCCATGAGCGAGTGCACCTGGAAGAAAGCCTTGAGGCCATGGACATTCTTGTGAGGCAGGGAAAAGTCCTTTATGCGGGGTGTTCAAACTTCAGTGCGGAAGATATCCTTCATGCTCTTGATATTGCCACTCGTCTGGGATTTCCGCGATTCATCTCCAATCAGCCGCGCTACAACATGTTGGATCGGACAGTTGAAAATGATCTATTTCCCCTGTGCGAGGCAGAGGGCATAGGGAATATGGTGTATTCACCACTGGCCCATGGGATCCTAACGGGCAAGTATAAGACAGGAGTGGCGCCTCCCGATGGAAGCCGGCTCCGTCGTCTCAACGGAGCTATTCAGTCGAGATATCTGACCGGTGAGAATCTGGGCAAAGTGGAAAAAATAACATCGATTGCGGATCGTTTGGGTACCACGACGGCGGCCATAGCGCTTGCCTGGATCCTCCGGCGATCAGAAGTTTCTTCTGCCATAGTAGGCGCCACATCTATTGAGCAGCTGGATGAAAACATAGAAGCGTCTGATCTTGAACTTTCCGAAGAAGTCATGAGAGAACTTGAACGAATAGTCGCCTGACCTTTTCTATGAATCAGGTCGCCGAAAAAGGACCCCGTGTTGACGAATTCGTGGAGAATCCACGAAAAGCATTGTGGAGTCTTGCCCTTCCCATGATGGTGGGGATGATGGTGCAGACCATCTACAGTGTTGTGGACATGATTTTTGTTGGACGTGTGGGCGGTGATGCTCTGACCGCCCTCGCCTTTAACGTGCCCCTTGTGTTCTTTGGACTGGGTATGGTTTTCGGTCTGGGATCTGGAGTGACTGCGGTGGTGGCGCAGTATATAGGTTCGGGAGACAAGCGGAACGCCGACAACAGTGCCGAACACGGTATTGTCATTGGAGTGATCCTGGGCGTCGTTTTCACGGGAGCAGGATTGACGTGGGGGAAATCTCTTCTGGCCGCTCTCGGTGCCCCTCCTCACATCGTACCCCTTGCCTGGAGCTACTTTCGTGTCATTGCCGTAGGATACATTTTCATGGTGTCATCCATCTTCTTTCGATCAATCTTATCCGGCGAAGGAGACATGAAGACGCCTTTGATTATCCAGGGAGGAGGGACAATTCTCAACATCATCCTCGATCCCATTTTCATTTTTGGACTGGAAATGGGCGTGGAGGGTGCAGCCGTTGCGACGGTTCTGAGTCAAGCGTCGGTGTCGCTTGTTTTTGCTTATTTCATGTTGGTAAAAAAGCGTGCATACATAACATTCGCGCTGAAAGACTTTGCTTTCTCTCGCGTCGTCCTGGGGAAAATACTCAAGGTCGGGATTCCCGCCTCATTTTCTATGCTGATCATGTCCATGGGCGGGGGAGTCTTCAACAAGATCCTCGTTTCGTTTTCAAGTGACGCCGTGGCAGGATATCAAGTGGGAATGCGGATCGACCACGTTTATCTCATGCCTCTCATTTCCATCGCAACGAGCCTTGTGACTCTCGTGGGTATGTTCTATGGCGCGAAAAGGTTGGATTTGGTGCGGGCCATCACTCAATACGCCATATCCCGGGGTATCCTCATCGGACTGGTCGCTGGCTCACTCTTTTTTGCATTTGCCGAACCCCTGGTTTCCGTGTTCACCCAGGACCCTGAGATTTACCAGACTGGGGTCCAGTATCTGAAATATTTCGTCTTTGCGTACCCGTTTATCGCCGTGGGAATGATAGGAGGACGGATGCTTCAGGGACTGGGGTTTGGGATTCCCATGCTGGTTCTTACGTTTTTGAGAGTGGTTCTTATCAGTGTTGTCCTTGCCTATACGTTCGTCTTCGTCGCGGGAAAGCCGGTACAGTGGGTCTGGATTTCGCAGGTCATCGCTGTTATCTGTTCTGCCGGCATCGCTCTTCTCTGGCTCAGGTCAAGTCTCCGAAGACTCGAGAGGGGTGATGTCCGAAAGGTGAAGGGTGTGCCCCATGGTGTGGTTTCATCTGATCCCCTTCGTCAGGCCCAGGAAGTGTAGCATGATGGTCGTCATCGTCATGGTTCTGGCCGTTTCCCTGATGAGTGGCCAGGGAAAGAAGGCGCTGACTCTCGAGGATATCTTTGCATCCGATAAGTTCCGGGGAAAGGGGATCAGTGACATTCAGTGGAGCCGTGACGGTTCCAGCTTCACCTACACCAAGGGAGATGACCGGGAGGAGACTAAGAGGGGAGACACGATTTATCGTCACGATGCGAAAAGGGGAACCGATACAGTGGTCCTGGACGTGTCTGCCCATGAATATGATGGAAAACCGATTGAAATGGGCGGGTACGAAATCGACCATGACCAGAAATACATTCTCGTTACCGGGAAACGTAAGCAGATCTGGCGGCATTCTTTTTCAGCCCCTTATTACCTCTATGATGTGGAAGAGAAGGTATTAACGGCGCTTGAGGATAATAACCCAGGACTGCAAAATACAACGCTTTCTCCGGATGGCCAGCGGGTTGCCTACGTTCTCAACCATAATCTGTTTGTGGCTCCCGTGAAGACGGGAATCCCTCACCCACTGACGGCGGACGGCTCCGATGATCTACTTTACGGACAATTTGACTGGGTGTATGAAGAAGAGTTTGGACGAGCTGACGCCTATCGCTGGTCCCCGGACAGCGAGAAAATCGCCTTCTGGCGTACCGACCAGTCGAGGGTCAAGACCTTTGTATTGCTGGATGAACTGTCGCCCTACAGTGTGCCCATCCGGATTCCTTATCCCAAGGTTGGCGAACAGAATGCCCGGGTAACTATCGGTGTGGTTGATGTGAGAACCGGTGAAACGACCTGGATGGATTTTGGGGATAATGAGGATATTTATGTTCCCAGGATTGATTGGGCAGACTCATCAGAAACAGTCGCAATTCAAAGGCTGAACCGGAAACAGAATCGTTTGGAATTGTTGATTGGCGATGTCGGTACGGGACAGGCAAAGGTGGTTATGACGGATACCGATTCGGCATGGGTGGATGTTACCGATGACATTATCTTTCTGGCAGATGGACAGCAGTTCGTATGGACATCCGAGAAGAGCGGGTTCAGGCATATCTATCTGACAAACCGTGAAAGTGGAGAGACAAGACAGGTAACCCGAGGTGACTGGGAAGTTTCTTCCATCATCGGCCTGGATGAGGTGAGGCAGTGGGTATATTTCTATGGGAAAAAGGATTCACCCTTGGAGCAACACATCTACCGGGTAAAATTGAGTGGAAGGAGACTTAAGAAAATGTCCCGGGAACCGGGGTGGCATACGGGTAAGTTTTCAACTGATTTTGGGTACTTTATCCATTTTCACTCCAGTGTGAGAAGGCCCACCAGGATAGTTCTTCGAGAATCTGACGGTACGGAAGTGCGTGTTCTGGAGGAAAATGTCGTTGAGGCCTTTGAGGAGTACACTATGGTCCATCCCGAATTTGTGATTATCAAGACGGGTGACGGAGTCCACTTGAACGGTTCCATCATGAAGCCTCCTGATTTCGACCCGAACAGGAAATATCCCGTTCTGGTTTACGGCTATGGGGGACCGGGATCCCAGGTGGTGGTCAATCGGTGGGGCGGCAATACGCGACTGTGGTACCAGTTGATGACCGAGAAAGGCTATATTGTCTTCTCCCTTGACAACCGGGGAACAGGCGGAAGGGGGAAAGGGTTTAAGAATCTCGCCTATGGTGATATTTCAAAGTGGGCGGTAGCCGATCAGATTGAGGGGGCGAAATTCCTGGCCAGTTTGCCCTACGTGGATTCAGGCCGGATTGGGTTTTGGGGATGGAGTGGAGGCGGGTACCTTGCGTGTATGCTCATGACCCGTGGCGCTGACAACTTCAGAACGGGCATCGCCGTAGCACCAGTGACCGATTTTCGAAATTACGATACCATCTGGACAGAACGGTATATGGGACTTTTGTGGGAGAACGAAGAGGGATATGACGCGGCAAATGTAATCAACTATGCCGAAAGGCTAAAAGGAAACCTCCTCATCATTCACGGTACGGCAGATGACAATGTACATCCTCTCAATACCATCCAATTTGTGAATGCGCTGATTCAGGAGAACAAGCAGTTCGACCTTATGTTATATCCCAATCGCAGTCACAGCATTAGAGGGGAAGGTACGAGACTTCACCTCTTTACGCTCATTACAGATTATATCTTGGAAAACCTGTAGCCCGTTTACCTCACAAAGACGGTTTTGATATTGACGAACTCCTTGATGCCGTAGTGCGACAACTCACGTCCGTAGCCACTCTCCTTGATCCCTCCAAACGGAAGGCGCGGATCCGATCTTACGAACGCATTCACGAAGCAGCATCCCGCCTCAATGTCTTCGGTCGCAATTCTCTCTCCACGATCGATATCCTCTGTGAAGACCGCAGCTCCCAGCCCAAAAACCGAATCATTGGCCACGCGAATCGCCTCTTTCTCGTCCTTCACGGGGATGATGGCCGCAACAGGTCCGAATAACTCTTCGTCATACGCGGGCATGTTCTTCTTCACATTTGTGAGGATAGTAGGAGGATAGAAGGCTCCTTTGTCTTCGGGAATTTCGCCCCCGAGGAGGCATGTGGCACCCAGGTCGATACTCTTTTGAACCTGACGGTGAAGGTCGTCCCTCAAATCGTGCCGGGCCTGAGGGCCAACCTCCGTGTCCTCTTCCATGGGGTTCCCCATTTTGCGGGCTTTCATCTGTTGTGTGAAAAGCTTTTCAAACTCGCTTTTCACCGATTCGACCACAATGAACCTCTTGGCAGCAATGCAGCTTTGTCCCGCATTGATGAGCCTGCTGGTGACACAGGCGGAAACAGCTTCTCCAATACTCGCGTCTTCAAGAATGACATAGGCATCACTTCCCCCCAACTCCATAACGGTCTTCTTAATCATATCACCTGCTTTTCGAGAAACCGCCCTGCCGGCGCCTGTGCTTCCAGTCAGGGTAGCGGCTCTCACCAGCCCGTTTTCGATGACCGCGTTCACCTGCCCGCTGGCGATGAGGAGAGTGCGGAAGAGATTCTCGGGGAAACCGGCTTTCCTGAACACATCTTCTATCATGAGGGCACAACCAGGAACGTTGGATGCGTGTTTCAAAACACCTGCATTGCCAGCCATGAGAGCTGGCGCAGCAAATCGAAAAACCTGCCAGAACGGGAAATTCCAGGGCATAACGGCCAACACAACCCCAAGAGGTTGAAATGTGACAAAGCTCCTGCTCGCTTCCGTTTCCACAACCTCCGGGCTCAGAAACGTCTCTGCATTGTCGGCATAATAGTCGCACACCCAGGCACACTTCTCAGACTCCGCCCGCCCATCCTTGATGGGCTTGCCCATTTCCTTCGCCATCAACGCACCGGCCTCATTTGCTTCTTCCCTCAGGGTTCTGGCGGCATTTTTCATGAGTTCCGCCCGGTGGCTCATTGCCGTCTGTTTCCAGCTCAAGAATGCTTCGTGGGCTTTCCGGATGATTTCCTGCACCTCTTCTGGGGACATTTCCCTGTACGTTTTTGTCGTTTCCCCCGTTGCGGGATTGATCGATTCAATCGGCATAATGTTTCCCCCAGTGATTCTTGAGTTTGTTGACAAGTTCGTCGTTAACACGCGTATCGACTGGAATTTCAACGACCGCGAGTTCCCTGGACTTAATGGCTCCCTTCAGCTGATCCTGAAGTTCAGCAAGACTCCCGGGTTGATATCCACGGATGCCGAAACTCTCTGCGTAGGCTTTGAAGTCCGGATTGTGGATGCGTGTGCCCACCGACCGGTTCCTCGTCATTCGCTGTTTCCAGCTGATGAGTCCGTAGTCGTTATCGTTAAAGACGATGATGATGAACTTTGTACCGAGACGCTTCGCTGTTTCCAATTCCTGAGAATTCATCAAAAAGCCGCCATCTCCCATTGCAGCCACGATCTGACGGTCTGGATCAACCAGGGAGGCGGCAATCGCCCCGGGGAGTGAAATTCCCATGCTCGCGAGACCGTTGCTCATAATGCAGCCGTTGGGACAGTAGGTGGGGAAATTTCTGGCGATCCACATCTTGTGACTTCCCACGTCGCTAATGAGCAGGCCATCGTCATGCAGGATTTCTCTGATGAGGTTGAGCACTCCTGGAATTGTAAAGGAATCGCCTTCTTTCAATTCATAGCTCCTGATGTCTTCCAGAATCTGCTTCCGGATCGACTCATACCACCGGGTATCGAAAGAAAACTTGGTGTCAGTCAACTGCTGATTCAGTTCCCAGAGTACCGCTGAAATATCGCTCACTACTTCGATCTCGGGATTGTAGTGTGCGTAGACTTCCGCGGGCACAAAGTCGATGTGGATGATTTTCTGATCGCCTTTTGGATTCCACTTTTCCGGGTCGTACTCCGCGATGTCGTATCCCACGGTGATAATGAGATCTGCCTTCTCCACGGCCTCCATGACGAAATCCTTAAAACCGAGTCCTATGCTTAATAAGGAGCAGGGCATGCCGTCGGATACGGCACCTTTTCCCATGAACGTGGAGACCACGGGCAGCTTGTGCCGGTCAGCGAGTCTGGTGAGGTGCTTGCTGGCGAGCTTCCTGATGGCGCCGTTGCCGGCAATGATAAGTGGTCGCTTCGCCTTTTGAAGGAGTTCAATGGTACCGCGGATAGCCTTATAATCGGGCCCCGGCCGCCGTACACGTTTTGGTGGTATGGGGGTGAGTTTCCGCGTTGCGTCCAGTTTTGCCACATCTTCCGAAAGTTCGATGTGGGTCGCCCCCGGTTTTTCAAGTTCCGCGATCTTAAACGCCTTGCGCACGACCTCCGTGACACTGGCCGGGGAAGAAACCGCCGTGTTCCACTTGGTAATGGGTTTGAACATGGTTTCAATGTCCAGATACTGGTGACTCTCGTGATGGAGGCGGCTGGTGCCCCCCTGGGCCGTAATGGCAACAACGGGCGCCTTGTCCAGGTTTGCATCGGCAATGCCAGTAAACAGATTAGTAGCCCCGGGCCCGAGTGTGGATAGGCATACACCCGCCCTGCCCGTCAGCCTTCCCCAGACGTTTGCTATAAAGGCAGCCCCCTGTTCATGCCTCGTGGGGACAAACTGGATGGGAGAATCCTCCAGCGAAAAAAGGAGGTCCTCATTCTCCTCCCCGGGGATACCGAAAACATACTCTACCCCTTCATTTTCCAGGGAGCGAACAAATAGATCCGAAACTTTCATGTAGGGTTTCTCCTGAAATCAGCTGAGACGGTGCTATCCGATTTTAATCGACTATCCGGTCCCAGTTGGGAACGGTTCGGTTAAGATAAACTCCAGGTGAAAACAATACAACGGTGTCTTCGTCTGTGGGGAGAGTTTTCTAGTCTTCAGGTTCGTGGACCATGGGAACAAATCGGACGGGAATGGAATCGCTTTTGGATATGTTCCCTTTTTCATCTTTTTCAATGATGATGAGATCCTGTCCCCACCACTGAGGTCCCACGGGGAGAACCATTCGGCCGCCCGGCTTGAGCTGTTCCACGAGCTTTGGAGGAATTTCTTGGGGAGCCGCGGTCACAATAATCCGGTCGAAAGGAGCTTCCTCCGGCCACCCTTGATATCCGTCTCCCACCCTGACAGTGATGTTATCGTACCCGAGTCTCTTGAGCCTTTTTTCAGCTTCAAGGCCGAGCTCCTCGATGATTTCGATGGTAAAGACGTGATGCACAAGATTGGAGAGGATCGCTGCCTGATACCCGGATCCGGCGCCGATTTCCAGAACGACATGATGAGTGTCTGCCTGGAGCAGTTCCGTCATGAGTGACACGATGTAGGGCTGACTGATGGTCTGGCCATGACCGATGGGCAGGGGGCCGTCTGAATAAGCCACAGGCCAGAGTGATTCGTCTACGAACAGATGACGGGGGATATCCTCCATGGCCTTCAGGACTCTCGGATCTTTCACACCTCGCGGCAGGATCTGGCGATCTATCATGGCTTTCCTCAGGGACCGGAATTCCGGGGGGTCCTGGACCTGGGCTCCACGGGAAGCGGAGGACCACACAATAATGGCCAGGAGCAGGTACCGGCTGGATTGCCACGTATACATGTCATTACCGCTCCGAAAGCGAAGGTAGGACATATTTCAGTCTCCGTCAAGTCTTTCAATCCTCGGTGGTTGGGTGGTTCCTATTGTTCCCGGTGATGAATGGTTCATTGTTTTTCAGCGCGATTGGGTGGCGAGTAAGACGGGCTAATGATTGAAAACAAGACCGAATCATCCTAAGTTTCAGTCGATTATCGGCGTCTTATTTATCCGGTATAGACTTTTATCGGAGTGGACAAAAACTCCAGACAAGCAATCTGAAAGGGAAATAGTCATGCCTGTTGAAGATCAGATCATTGCCATTATTGGCGGAGCCGTTGCAGGGTCGGAGGCTGCACATGAGTTATCGGAGCGCGGGATGCGGTGCGCGGTGATTGAGCAGAATGATCTCCCTTACGGCAAGATAGAGGATGGTCTCCCGAAGTGGCACGAAAAACAGCGCAGGAAGGAAATGGATCTCATCGACTCCAGAATGGGCAGCGATCTGGTGGATTTTGTTCCCCTGACGAAGGTTGGAAAAGACATTTCATTTGAGGAACTCCATGGTATGGATTGGAGTGCCATTCTGTTGGCAAATGGGGCCTGGAAGGACAGGTCCTTTCCCATTCCTGAAGTTGAGGAGTACGAGGGGAAAGGTTTCTGGTATCAAAATCCATTTGTCTACTGGTTCAATCACCACGAGGAGCCTGCTTATGGAGGTGAAGATATTCTCATCCTGGACGACGCCCTCGTCGTAGGGGGTGGATTGGCTTCCATTGATGTGGTTAAGATCCTACAACTTGAGTTGGTAACGCGCACGTTGAATCAGAAGGGCAACGATGTCACGCTCAGAGAAATGGAACACAAGGGGATTCCCAGGATGCTCGAATCGCTCGGTGTTACATGGGATGAACTGGGACTCAAGGGATGTTTTCTTCTTTACAGACGGGACATCACCAACATGCCGCTGGTAACCATCCCTCCCGATGCCGGTGAAAAGAAGGAAAAGGCCATCCGGAATACAAGGCGGAAGATTCTCAATAATGCGATAGAGAAATATCTGTTCAGGTTTCAGGACCATCGCCAGCCCACGGGTATTCTGATGGAAAATGGACGACTCGTGGGTCTTCGGATGATTGAAACGGATGTCATTGACCGGAAGGCTGTGCCAAAAGAAGGAACCGAACACGATGTCCGGGGATCCATGATCATCAGCTCAATCGGGAGTATTCCCGAGCCCATTGAAGGGATTCCCATGCAGTGGAACTGGTATGACATAGAGAGCGAAGAGACGGGAGAGGTCAACAATCTGAAACGTGTCTTTGGCATGGGGAATGCCATTACGGGGAAGGGAAACATCCGTGTATCGCGGGTTAATGCCCGCGGGATCACAAACTATGTTCTGGATAACCATCTCCCGGAAGAAGGAGTAGATGTGGTATCTACCCGGGAGAAGATAAAATCGATGCAGGTCGCGGCTGGCTACGACGGTAACTACAGCAAGTGGGCGAAGGCTCACAGAAGGGGCTGATTGCAGCCACGCCCCAGACTTTCATCTATCCACCTGACGCTGTCGCCACGATTTTCACCAGTCATTGGAGATGCGCATACCAGGGCTAAAGGTGATATGTCCCACTCCTGCCAGTATTCTGAGATTCTTCCGTTGGTTCAGAATGAGGGTGACAGAAAATTCCGTAACTCGGTTTGTTGAGCCCAGCTATTCACAGGAATAGATTGACCGTTTCATACAAGCAAGCCTATTTGAGCCGGCTCATCTATTCTCCGGAAGCAACGAGAGCTCCGTTCCTTTTCATTTCTGTTAATGCCTTTTCGGAATCGCCGGGTTTCACATTCACACCCCGGATTCCATTTTCCACTACTGTGACTTTGAAACCTTCACTGAGTCCATCCGACACTGTCCCTTTCACGCAATAGTCTGTAGCCAGGCCACAGACGGTGACGGTATCCACTTCCGCCAATTTCAAGCGTGAGGCCAGGTCCGTTCCGTCAAAGCCCGAATAGGCCTCCCTCTGAGCTGACGTGGCCTTGCTGATGACAGTAGCGCCCGGTGGAAGTTTCAAATCTGGATGGAATTCAGCGCCTATAGTATTCTGGACACAATGAGGGGGCCAAGGTCCCCCCTGGTCCTGGAAACTACAGTGATTGGCGGGGTGCCAATCCCTGGTAGCGAAGATAGGCTGGCCAGCTTCTTCGAACGTTCGAATCAATCTGTTTACCACGGGAACGATCTTGTCGCCGTCGGTGACAGCGAGCGAACCCCCAGGACAGAAGTCGTTTTGGAGATCGACAATGATCAAAGCATGTTTAGTCATGACTCAACCTCAATACCTGATGCGTGAAGAGAATTGACCATTGATTATTGACCATGGGAGACTGTTCCGCAGGAACTCCTTTGACCCGTAGGGTCTCCTGTGGAGGAGGAGATGGACCCACATTTGTATTGCCAATAACCTCTAACGTCTAACTCCTAACCCCGAACTCTTAACCCATAACTCATAACGCATAACGTCTAACAGCTTCTAGAGTTCGATTCTTTTCATCCGATCGTTGGGCAGATGTTCCCGCCCCACCTTTGCACACGGCTTGCCCTCCACCATCACCACGTCGGCCGTGAAATCGCATTGTCCCGCAAGGAGAGCGGAACCCACTCCGTAGGCGTCGGCAGGAACACGGTCGCGTTCGAACTGAGAAATTCTTTCCGCATTGAATCCTCCAGACACGATAATTCTCACGTGGTTGAAGCCTTCCTTATCGAGAGCTCTCCGCACGTTCCAGACGAGTTTTGGATTAACCCCGGCAGGATTTATCCGTCCCATCTGTGAAACTACCGACTTGTCAACAATGGTACTGGATGTATCGAGGCGGACGCCCCACAGGCGTTCCCGCAGCTCACGAGCAACGGCCAGGGAAGTCCGCACGCTGTCGTTGTCGAAGTCCACGAGGGCGATAAGGTTCGTTTCGGGGAAATTGATATTAAACAATCTCGCGGCCGAGACCGTGTCTCCTCTACACGCAGCAATCAGGGCATGAGGGATCGTTCCAGCCCCGGAAGCACCCCACCATTCGCCCTGGGCGTCGGTGGAGACCGACGTCGCCCCTCCTACCTTGGCAGCGTAGCCATCGCCACCCTGCATGAACCAGTGGTCGAACCGGGCTGGAAAAAAGAGAATGGGTTTTTCACCGGCGGCTTCCGCAACGCTGCGAACATTGGTGGCAACCTTTGTTCGTCGACCGAGCACACCGAGGTAAATCGTTTCGAGGTGAACAAACTGATACAAGGGTCCTTCAATAGTCATCACGGTTTCCCAGGGAGAAATGGTATCCCCGTCCCTTAGAGTATTAACGGAAAGTTCTTTTGACGTGTCTTCCCACAGTTCGTCGAGCGCTCTCTGAAGGTCCAGCCGCCGTCTCTGAGCCTCCAGCATGTCTTCCTTGGAGTCATAGTAGAGGGCGCGAATTCTCTTCTTCAGGTCGATGTACTCATCAAAAAGTTCGTAAGCCTCTTGCCGGTTCTTGTAGTAGCCAGAGCCAAGTTTCAGTATTGCAACAGCTTCATCAACACCACAGAGAACCGCGTCCTTCTTTTGGAAGACCTGCATAAGGCAGGAGGTCCTTTGGTGGGTGTTCTCCAGCGCGACTTTGCCCCGCCAGAAGTAGACGTCACTCCGATAACCCCGCCGGATTTCATGAACGGGTATATCAAAGGTTTCGGGGGGAAGGGGCTTCCATTTCCGCTGACTCATACGTCTATCTCTCCGTACGATTTCTTAATTTACGGGGACTCACGGATATTTCTCAACTTATCACTGATAATGTACAGAAAGTGAAACAATCTCTCGATTCTTCATGACTTCAGGAAGCCACCGTGGGAAAATGTGGTGACCATGAAATGTCATATCATTGAACGCGAGGAAGGATTGGAGATTACCGTTCACGATGCGGGGCCAAACGCGGGGAAGTTGCTCGAAGCATTCGGCGTTTGTCAGGAAAGGAAATGCGAATGCTCCGCAACGCAGCGTGAGAAACTGGCATCTATTGACGTGGCCTCCCACAGAAACAGCGTTGTGCTGACACTCAAACCGAAAGAGGGCGAGACGCTGGATAGAGACGAGATTGAAGACTGCCCGGACTTTACCCTGTCGGCGGTCAACTGACGGATGTTAGAAGGTCAAAGGGAGTAGTTTTCTGAACCCCAATCCGAGGTAGACGGCTCGCACATTCCGAAGATCTGTCTCGAGGTAGAATTCATCTTCATATCCTACCGTTATCAGGAATCGATTTCCCACATCCGTATTCAGTTCCGCTGACAGCTCGTACCTTGTCAGGTTATCCTTTCCAGGGATAACATCGCTGATCTGATAGAAATATTCAAAATCGACGGCGAGGGAGGACCTCTTTATGTCCACGTCCCAGAACAATCCTCCTTTTAGATAGGATGTTTTCTGAGTATCGTGAAGATAATCCGACATGTCGTAGGATAAGGCGAGTTCCGTGGTAAGGTGAGTTTCAGGGACCTGGAACAGGAAAGCACCCACACCCTGATTGTAGTGGTAGCGGATGGTGAGTTTTGACCCGGAACTGTGACGCATAGATACGATGGTAAACGTGTAGAGTCTGGGGAATGCGTCGAATTTACGGCTCGACTTGTACCGAAGGGTGGCAAATGTCTCGCGTCTAATGAAGACTCCGAGAAGCCTCAAGTCATAGAACGTGTTCTCCCGGACCCGTTTTATTCGATAATAGCCCAGTCCACCCCACTCATCCAGGTGAGCCGTTCCGGCCCGACCATAGTGGGTCCAAACCGGCAATTCTTCCGGGATGTTGTGTGGAAATATGACCGCGGGCAGAAATAGAAAGGTGAGAATAAGTTGGCTTCTTTTGGCCAAACGGATACGACGCCTAGCTCTTGATCCGGTATCCTTTGTGAAAGAGAAACACACCCACGGCAGAAAAAAGAATTGTCATGGCCAGTGCAGCCATCAGGGAGACATGAAACGGTGAGTCTCCAACTCCCAGATCTGAATACCGGAGCCCATTGATGACATAATAGATTGGGTTGGCAAGCGAGAGGTTTCTCCAGAACCCTGGAAGCATGTTAATGGAATAGAAGACACCGCCCAGGAAGATAAGAGGTGTGATAAAGAAGTTGCCCATTGACGCAATGTTATCCCAGCTTTCCGCGACGATTCCCAGAATCAATCCGGCGCCGGAGAAGGCCCACGATACCATGAAAATGAAGAGGAATACGTAGATGGGGTGCTTCAGCGGCATCCCCACAATAATGATTCCCAGAAGCATCACCAGAATTCCATTGATAAAACCGCGAACGGCCCCACCGATGATAAAGGATAGGGAAAGCTCAAGACTGCTCAATGGGGTAATGAGGAGGTCCTGCATCTGCTGAAGAAGTTTCATCTGAAGAACGCTGGAGGAAGTGTTGTTGTATGCATTCGTAATGACGTTCATCATGATCAGCCCGGGGAGGATATAGACAGTATACGGAACTCCGTCAATGGATGAAATTCTTCGCTGAAGAGTGAGCCCGAAAATGATGATATAGAGTGACGATGAAATAAGGCCCGGAATCACCGTCTGGCGGTATACGGCAAGAAACCGGGTGATTTCCCTGACCATGAGTGTCCGAAATCCTATCCAGTTGACGTATCCCAGGAAGGATGACATGGTGGCTTTCTTATTCATTAATCGCTCTCCCCGTGAGGCTAACAAAGACGTCCTCAAGACTTGATTTGGCGATCTTTACCTCATGAATATGGCAACCGTCAGCGCTGAGAGCTTCAACGATCCGGGTGAGTTCTTTCGCCGGATTTTCCACGGTGAAAATGAGCCGTCCCCTATCCATTCCCGGCTCGTAGACAAAGTCGAGTTCAGACAGACGTGATTCCTGGTTGGTGTTCCACCCCGAAAGCTCCACTTCAATACTTCCTTTTCCAAGAGACCTGACAAGTCTTTCGGGTGTATCCTCGGCCACGATGGACCCGTCATTGATAATGGCCACCCGTTGGCACAATTGCTCCGCTTCCTCGATGTAGTGTGTGGTGAGGAGAATGGTCTTCCCTTCCTTATGAAGTCGCCTCAGATAGTTCCAGAGCATCCGCCGAAGCTCAACATCGACGCCAGCGGTAGGTTCGTCAAGAATGAGAATTTCGGGGTCGTTCACGAGTGATTTTGCGATCTGGAACCGCCGTTTCATGCCACCGGAGAGATGGCGAATCTTCGAATGACGTTTTCCATCAAGTCCGAATTGTTTCAAGACTTCATCAACTTTAGGCTGTGCCTGCTTTTTGGGAATTCCATAGTAGCCCGCCTGGAAAGAGAGGAGTTTTTCGATAGAGAAGAACCAGTCAGAAGTAAACTCCTGAGGTGATACCCCGATTTTGGATCGCGTGAAACGGTAGTTGCGTACAATATCCTTTCCCAAGACGTTTACCGAGCCCTGTTGGAGTTTCACGAGTCCCGTTATGATTCCAATGGTGGTGGTTTTCCCCGCTCCGTTGGGACCCAGAAGTCCGTAAAACTCTCCCTGTTGAATGGACAGACTGATCCCGCGGAGGGCGACCGTTTCTCCATACGATTTCCGCAGGTCCCGTACTTCTATGGCTGGCAGCATGGGGCCGAATTTAACGGTTACGAGTACGGAAATCAGGAGAAAATTCCCCTGAGGCATTAGGCGTTGCACAAACATGGTGGTGATGGTACATTAAACCTTACAGGTGAAAATCATCGCTGAATGAGAACGCGGTGGTGCTTAGACACGAGGGGTCATAAATGGTGCGAAGGATTGTCAGAACGCGTCTGCCTGCGCGGGGAGGCGCGTTTGAGCTCTACGCTTATGAGGAGGATACCGGTGGAAGAGTTCATCTGGCGTTGGTGAAGGGAGAAATCGGCACGGCTTCTCAAGTTCTTGTTCGAATCCATTCTGAATGTCTCACCGGGGATGTTTTTCACTCACTGAGATGTGATTGCGGGGAACAGTTGGATACCGCCCTGAAGAGGATTCAAGCCGAAGAGGCGGGCATTTTCATCTACCTGAGGCAGGAGGGTAGAGGCATCGGTCTCGTGGAGAAACTCCGGGCATACGAGCTCCAGGACAGGGGACTGGATACCGTTGAAGCGAATGCGGAATTGGGGTTCCAGGCCGATCAGAGAGATTATGAAGCGGCTGTTTCTATTCTCCATGATCTCCAGGTGACCTCTGTACGCCTGTTGACCAATAATCCGATGAAGGTGTCGGAATTGCAGTGTTCCACCATAAAAGTCAGTGAACGGGTTCCCCTGGAAACTCAGCCCAATCACGAAAACGCAAATTATTTACGTACAAAGCGTGACCGGCTGGGTCACCTGTTAGACTTGAGAGACTAATCATTCCGGACTTCCGGTCGGCGCCTTCCGACCTTATCAATAGTTGCTGGCTCTCCCTTCTCAAGCTGAAAAAAGAACTGCGATCCTCGAATGAGCCGGTGGAATTTTGCTCCTTCAGGTTCGGCGCAGACGAATCTGTCCGAATCAATTCTTTTGTCGACCTGCATCCTGACTGTCATCATGTTCTCGTGGTTGGCAGCGAAAGTGACACTCACCCGCCGGAAAGACGAAACAGGTATGAAGCCTGTTTTCAAACAGGCGTTCTCTCGGACCTGGAAGAGAGTGACAGTGGGAATCTTCCCCAGGAACTACTGCAGTTCATCAAGCTCTACGGACCTTACTGCTTTGCGGCCCAATCTTCGAACCGGCTTCGTCGATCTGTCGCCATCGTTCATTTTGCCCAGTCCCTGGACGGCCGGATCGCCACGACGACCGGTGCTTCCCGGTGGATCGGAAACAGGGAGAATCTGCATCACGCTCATCGCATGAGGGCACTCTGCGACGGTGTGCTGGTGGGCTCAGCGACCTTTTCGCGGGATAGGCCCAGGCTGACGGTTCGTCACGTTTCCGGCCGGAACCCCGTGAGAATCGTTGTCGGTTCCTCCCCCAAAGGCTTGAAGGGTGCGATGGATATTTCTCCCGACCCCGTGTGGCTCGTGGGCTACGAAGGAGAACCTATAAACGGGGATATTGAAGCAGTGGACGCCGGGAGATCGAAAAACGGAATCATCCCAGGAAAGGCAATTCTCAGGGCGCTGTACCGGAAAGGGCTCCATTCCGTCTACATTGAAGGGGGTGCCACGACTGCCTCTCACTTTATAAAGGATCATACTGTTGATGTTCTCCAACTGCATATCTCCCCCATGATTGTGGGCTCTGGTAAGGCGTCCTTTTCCCTCCCGGCGATTGAGGAAATTGCCGAAGCAAAGCGGTTTTCCGCCCATCGATGGTTCTCCATGGGTGACCATATCATGTTTGTGGGCTGGTTCCCGCACAATGAAGAGGGAAATTCCGAATGAGGCGGGCACGGGCATTTTGGCACCGGAGTGGCAAGAATTCTGCCATCGTGGAGGAAGATCTGAACGAGCCGGGGAGAGGTTGGTGCGAAATCGCAACTCTCTTTTCGGGTATCAGTCCAGGTACAGAAATGCTGGTTGCCCAGGGTCTCGTTCCTGAGGATCTGCGCGAAGAAATGGCATGTCCTTACATGGGCGGTCAGTTTCCGTTTCCCGTCAAGTATGGTTATTCCCTCGTGGGGGAAATTGTTCGCGGTGCCAAGGATCTCGTGGGCAAGGTTGTACATGTGCACCATCCCCATCAGGACTGGTGTGTTGTCAGGCGGAGCGACACGTTTGTCATCCCCGATGGAGTGCCCCCCAGGCGGGCAGTCCTGGCGAGTAACATGGAAACGGCGGTGAACGCCATATGGGACTCCAGGGTGAGCGTGGGAGATCGCGCTCTGGTGGTCGGCTTTGGGGCTGTCGGATCACTCGTCGCCAGGTTGCTGACTCTCATTGCGGAGGTCAGAGCCCAGATGGTTGACATAGATCCCGCCAAAGTGGATCTTGCAAGAACGATGGGGTTCAACGCACAGGTCCCAGAGGACGTCCACCCGGGTTTCGACGTGGCGTTCCATACGAGTGGAAACGGCGAGGGACTGCAAGTTGCCATTGACAAAACAGATTTCGAAGGTCGCGTAGTGGAAGTGAGCTGGTACGGATCCCGCTCCGTGGCACTCCGCCTCGGTGGAACGTTTCACAGTCAGCGCAAGAGAATAATCAGTTCCCAGGTGTCCGTTATCCCACCAGACCGCCACCGTCGTTGGGACACGCGTAGGCGGAAGAAACTAGTGTTCTCATTACTCGAGAGAGCTGAATTCGATGCTCACATCACTGATTCAGTTCCCTTTGTCGAACTGCCCAAAATCTTCCGGGACCTCCGTGGGGCCTCGCAGGTGGGGCTGGGGTACGCGGTTTGGTATGATCAACAGGAAGGGGTTTAAAGGATGTTCAGTGTAACCGTTCGGGATCAGATGCTGGTGGCTCATTCCCTCAAGGGACAGGTATTTGGAAAGGCCCGAAATCTTCACGGCGCCACCTATGTCGTGGAGGCTGAGTTTAAAAGGTCTGAATTGGACGAAAACAACACGGTCATCGACATGGCTTTGGCTTCGAAGATCCTGAGAGAAGTGATTTCTCCACTCGATTACCAGAATCTGGATGATCTTGACCAATTTCGCTCCCAGACCACCACGGCCGAATTTCTTGCTAGCTATATTCACGATGAGATGGTGGGTCGAACCAGGCTGCATTTTGACGGCAGACTAAAGATTACGCTTCGTGAATCCTCTCAGACCTGGGCCAGTTTTGAAGGAGAAGTCAAATAAGTGGCCGTCAGTTTTCTCGTTCCATATATGCATAAACTTCCGACCGGGGGCAATATCTACAACCGGCGGATCATAGAGTATTTGACTGAACAAAGTGATTTGGATGTGAAAATCGTGAAGCAGAAATCAGGCGGTTCGATTGCCTATGGGCCAGAATCTGGTGCGTCACGAAATTCTCTGAATGTTGTTGATAGCCTTCTCATGAAGGAGGGAGACAGTCTCAAGTTGGCCAGACGGAAGAATGACTATTCAAAATGGATCCTCATGGTTCACTATCTGCATCTTCTGGATCCGTCGAGAGCCGGTTCGCGGCAGGCCAAACGGGAAGAGACCTTTCTCCCCATATTTGACGGGTTTGTGGTTACCAGCCGATACTCCAGGAGACGTCTCGAAGGGGCGGGCATCCCTGAAGAAAAAATCGCCGTGATCCAACCCGGTCTGGAATCCCGATACAGGAATTCCGTAGAATCTCGTGCAAAAACCGGCAGATGCCGTCTCCTCACGGTCTCCAACATTCTGCCTGGGAAAGGACTCGTTGAACTTGTTGGGATTCTCGAAGGCATGACTCGCGTCCCCTGGAGATGGGATCACGTGGGAGACGCCTCACTTTATCCAGAGTATGGGAAAAGCTTTTACCGTCGACTGCAGACTTCGTCGGTCCGGGAACATATTCGACTTCACGGTTCGCTTCCACCCGGCAGGCTTCTGGAAAGATATGACAGGAGCCACCTTTTCGTGGTGCCCTCAACGTTTGAATCCTGCAGCATGGCAACCATGGAAGCTATGGCAAGGGGCCTGCCGGTTATCGCATTCAGGGTGGGGGGCCTTCCGGAGGTTGGGGACGGAGCGGCACGGCTGATTTCCGCAGGTGATCTTTCGGCGTTTTCGCATGCTGTGTGTGAACTGATAAAGAATGAGGACGCACGCCGCAGTCTGAGCCGGAAAGGGTTGAACGCCAGCAAGGATTTCCCTTCGTGGCGGGAGACAGGAGAGAAGTTTGTGGAGTTCATCTCAACGTTTCAGTAACCGGATTCCTGCGCTGGGGCGGGAGTCATATGATGGACGCAGGTGTGGAACGGGAGCGGATCAAGAAGTGGTTTGACCGCAGATATGCCGAAAAAGGTTTACGGAGCATGCGGTCCTATGAGGCGTATCCTGTATTCCTGGATCATTTAAGCGTGCAAAGTGAGGAAAGACTTCTGGACATGGGTTGTGGAACGGGTTTTCTTCTCAAGGAGGCGTGCGACAGGGGACTGGAAAGCTACGGTGTCGATCTTTCCCCCGAAGCCATTAGGCTCTCAAAGGGAGTTTCCCCCCGGGCACACCTTTCCCTTGGCATGGGAGAACACCTCTGTTTTGAAGACAAATCCTTTGACTATGTGACCTGTATCGGCACTCTGGAGCATTTCGTGGATATGGAGAAAGGTCTTCGGGAGATAAGGCGGGTGGCAGGAGAAAATGCCAGGTTTTGTTTCATGATTCCCAACAGCGATTCACTGCTATGGCGGATTTCATCGTTCCTGGGAACTTTGAACGATGACAGTAACGAAAATGGTTGCTCCCTGAAGAGCTGGAGCAAGTTGTTCTCCGATAACGGTTTTGAGATAATCGTCGTACATCGCGATCGATGGTACATAAGGAAAATATTGAGTCTCATGTCTCCCGCGTCCTTCTCAAGGTTTGAGGAAATACTCCTGCGCCTGTTCAAGTTGTCCGTACCTCTGAAATTTGCGAATCAGCTGGTGTTTCTTCTCAAGAAGAAGAATGTCCGTATGCGGCTGAGACCTGCAAAACAACCGGACGGCATTAATGAGATTGGCCGGATGTACGACCGTCTGACTCGATTCACACTGTTGACAAACCTGGTGAGATCCGGCGACCTTTACGCAGGATTCGGCATGCACAAGATCCTGCGACCGCTCCGTGATTTTCTACAGGGTGGGGGTAAAACGTCAAGACTCACCTATCTTGAAGATCTCGCGCTGTCTCTCGTTGATTTGCCACCCGACCCTACTGTACTCGATGCGGGGTGCGGTTTCGGTGGAACTATATTTCGCTGGCATGAGCAGGTAGGAGGTGAATACGACGGGATCACGTTGAGCCCGGTCCAGGTGTCCATTGCCAGAAGGGAGGCTCGTCGCAGGGGCATCGATTCAAGTTGTCGATTTTACCTGAGAGATTTCGATGATCCGCTTCGGTCTCAATATGACGCCGTTATTGCGATTGAATCACTGATACACAGTCCGAACTTCGAAAGAACAATCGGATCAATCACGGGAGAATTGAAACCTGGAGGATACCTGGTGGCCGTTGATGACGTGCAGGCAGACGGTGGAGAAACCGGTTCCCACGGCGACGTGGATGCGCTGAAACAGTACTGGCAGCTTTCTGAGATACCTTCTGAGAAGGAATACCGGAGGGCATTTGATGAGAACGATCTGCGCCTGGTTCATGAGTTCGATCTGTCGGAACAGATTGAATTCACGGGCCCCCGATTAGTTTCAATTATTGATGCCATCTGTCGATTCCTGCACGCGACTGTTCCTGTCCTCTCAGTGCGATCGGTGCTGTCGGCCCAACTTGGGGGGTTCGCCCTCCAGCGTCTGTATGGGAGAAAGTTCATGCACTACAAACTCTTTGTGGGTGAAAAGCTGTCTGGTGTGTCGACGTCCGGGTAAGGTTTGCTGCCAGAGGCGAGAAGACCCCCCCGGAGGGCATTCAGATTGAAGATTCTTCCTATGGCGTCAGCTACCTGAAGTCCCATTCCTGTCAGCAGATGCATATCTCCCTTTGGAATGAATGTCCAGCAAGCGATGGAGACGCGCTCGAATCCTGCGTTGAGGAGAAAGAGCAGAAGTTCCTCACGGGTGAGAAATCTGTCGGTAGACAGGTGTCGCGTCTCTTTTCCCAATGCCGGAGCAATCCGGCTATACCAGACGTAGTCGCTGTTTGGCGTAAGGCAGAGAAATCTCCCGCCGGGCTTCAGTACCCTGTGAACATTCTTCAAAACCTTTGACTGGTCAACCATATGTTCCAGGGCTCCGACACACAATGCCACGTTAACAGATTGATCCGGAACCGTTCTCAACTCTTCACTATTGTCGAGTTGAAAAGTAACGTTCGGTCTGGGAAAAGAGGCAGCCAATCGCCGGTTTGCCGCTTCAATCATCGCGGGTGAAAAATCGATTCCCACACCTTTAGCCATGCCGTTACAGATGGCAAGGAGATGATGACCGGGACCACAACCAATATCCAGAACCACCCTCCCCGGGCGGATATTGGCTGCGGACTTGATGAGGGTTATGCGGTACCTGAGCAATTTCTCAGCATCCCCGTGTTGTTCCGTATAATTCCGGGCAGTGCTATCGAAGAAGGCACGTATGTCGGCTGGCGTATGGGCCGGCGTGGTTTTCAGTCGGTGCCGCCTACCGTTCATTGGCGAAGGACGGAGAGGGGAAGACCGTCGGGGAGATACTCAACGGTGCCGTTATGATTGACGAGCGATCGAATCACCATTGAGAAGACCGCTTCATGCTTGATGGACCCTGCCTGGTGAGGATCTTTGTAACCGCCGGGCACAAATCCGTAAGCCCCAAAAGAATTGATGAATCCCCGGTCCCTGGAAATAATGTGTATCGGGGTTTTGTGCCCGCTATCCGTCCCGGTTAATACGGGGGGCTGGTGATCTCCCATGATAAGGACAATGCTATTTTCTGGCGCCTTCTCCACCACGTAGTTGCCTATGACCTGGAATTGATAGCTTATGTGATCCACATAGTCCTCAGGCTCGAAGAGATCTTTGACCTTCAGAGTTTTCTTCACGTGACGCGCAACGCCTCTCCAGGTTCTCGGCCATTCGTAGTCGAGATTTGGAAATGGAACGTAATCACTGTAGCGAAATTCGGAATCGTTCAACACCGTCCAGTCGTCGAGATACGGGGGCAGGTCATACCATGGGGCGTGGGAGGTAACTGTCATGAAGGAAAAGAAGTAAGGCTGTTGAACTTCTCTCAGGTACTGTTCATGGGCGTAATTCAGGCTGTACTGGTCCGGAATCATTCCCCAGCCGTACTCCTCCGCGCCATAATTCAGGCTATCGTAGTATATCCACCTGTCGTAATCATAGAAGTTCTCATACATGTCAAATGAAAATCCCGGCCGGGGGCGCATGGTGGGTTGAAGGACAAGGGTCTGGTATCCCTGGTGTCTCAAAAAGCGAACGAGATGGTGATAATCAGGAATCCGGCGAATCAGTAGCCGGTAGAGAGCTTCACTGTCTATCCTGATCCCGCTTAGTACGGTTGCCATGCTGAGCCAGGATCTGCCCCCGCTGACGGGAGCGGCACTGTAGTTGGTGGTTGTGTACCATCCGTTTTCTGAAAGTTGTGTTTCCATACTTTTCATGAGTTCCAAGTATATGTTCCGGAGATCCGGGTGACTGGCCAGAATCTTGCCGTACGATTCCACCATAAAGAGATAAACATTTGGCTTTTCTTTTAATTCAAGTGCTTCAAAATGATAACCATCTGGTACCAGTGAATCACCCGACAATGGACTCAGCCCCCTTTTCGATTCCCAGACGTTCTGGACCGCACCTGGGGTGATGTACCGTGCAATGGGCCTGGGATCCTGAAAATCGTATCTGAAACCCATGAGGAAGATAAGGACCCAGAGCAACACCCCAGGGATGAGTGCTGGATATCTCAAAGGGAAACGGCTCAGGTTCTCACCTATCGATTTGAACGCGTGGTGAATGAGGGTTATCAAAAGCGATCCCCAGAATAGTGTTCGTACCATGGAATCGAAAAGCTTCCAGGACCAGATATCTGACACGAGATAAATGCCATCCTTGAGGAGCAATATGTCGCTGTAGATGACAGGCTCCTGACCGAAAATTACCAGGGACGCGGCTGCATAAACCTGATATGCAAGAAGCAAGAAATACCAGACGGTAAACATCCTTCTGATGGGATGATACCATCGTGTACGCGCAAGCAGGGCCAGAACTGTTATCATGAAGTAGAAATCCACGGAAACACGAAAAAAATCCGGATTCTCTCTGATCAAGAAAAACACGAGGAGATCGTACCACCCTCTTGGCCGGTCGGAAGGAAGAGCGGGGATAACGGTCCCACTTTTTGCGATGAGCAAGGGCAAGAACAGGAGCGTATTGAGAAGAATGACAGATCCCCAGAACGCCGCCCCACGATTCCTATACCGCCCAAGCCTTTTCCCTTGATCCCGTATCCATCCCAAAAAGCGGCCGAGCGGCGTGTTCTTCAGAGTTACAGAGGGATTTACGGTCTTTCCCAGAAGGATAAAGACGGCGGTGAACAGGATGGGATTGCGTAACTGTGTGGCGGAGACTTGCAGCTCACCAAGGTGGAAACGAAAGCCACCCAGAAGAAGGATGTGGACAAAGACCGCGAAGTAAAGAAGCGCGAGAATATGGAAGACGGCTGCGACCCGCTGTCTCATTTGTTGCTGCGGACTGCTCGTGCTATTCCGGTGAGAAGACCTGCCTGAAATCGCCTGCAAAAGAATAGATAAGGATGAGTGTAGCCAGTCCGGCAATGGGATCCCTTATGGGGGGAAGGGGGAGGAAACAAATGAGCAGTCCCACCATGGCCATAATGTAGATGACGCGGGCCGTCTGGGATTTACGTGCTGTGAGAATCTCGGGCCTGACCAACCACCGCAGGACAACCAGAGCGTAGCGAAGCATTCCCGCCACCAGGATCCAGGGTGCAAGCAATCCGTGAGATATGGCCAGCAGACAGAGGATCAAGAGAAAGAAGGCATCTGTCTCCTTATCGAAGTAGTCGCCGAAATGGGACCTCCGGTCGAGGCGTCTGGCAATCCACCCATCAAAGCCGTCTGCCCCCACCAGCAGGAGGCCGATTACGGTGATCAATGAGGTGGGAACCATCGATAAGAGTAATATCCCAATGAGGCGGAGGAGGGTCACCGCGTTGGCCATGCCCAGAGATTTCCTTTCGGTCCATCTGTTCCAGTGCAAAAGGATTAACGCAAAAAAGGAAACACCCCCGGCGGCAAATACGAGCCACGGTTGATGGATCGACAGCGCAAGCAGTGCGGTCAGCGAGAGAAGTGCAGCATGGTAGTTGGTCCATCGTAGGAGGAGATCACGTTCCCTGGACGTGGCGAACCCAGCCTCGGAATTGTGAGTAGTCTCCAAACCTGTCTTATGGTGTCACTGTCGACGGGTTACTGGCTGGGAGGTAAGGGGTTCGAGGTAGGCGGCACCGAAAACGCCCGCGGAGTCTCCCAGTTCGTTTTTTACAATAGGCGTCTTAAGAGTCTCGTTAAAACAGTACTTTTCCACATATTTGGGACCTTCAGAATAGAGAAAATCGATATTGGAAACACCCCCACCAAGAACGATAATATCCGGATCCAGGATATTAACGACATTGGATACCGCCATGCCGAAGTCGTCCAGGAATTCTTCTTTCCACTGTCGTGGAGGATCTTGTGCAATTTCTTTCAGGGGCTTCTTTTCTCCTGCTAGTTCGGCATACCGCTTCTCAAGAGCCGGTCCGGATATGTATGTCTCCACACATCCAAGCTTGCCGCAGTAACATAGATTGCCTCCCGGGTGGAGAATAGTATGTCCCCATTCTCCCGCAAGATACTGATGTCCCTTGTGGACTTTCCCATTGAAAGAGATTCCTCCTCCCACGCCTGTTCCCATAATGACTCCGAAGACCACAGAGCAGCCTCTGGCCGCTCCCAGGGTTGCTTCTGCCTGTGCGAAACAGTTGGCGTCGTTACCCAGAAGGACCGGTCGACCTACAATGGCTTCGATGTCCTCCTTGATGGGTTGACCGACGAGGCAGGGCGTGTTACTGTTTTTCAATCTGTCCGTGGCGGCTGAGAGCGCCCCCGGCGTACAGACTCCCACGAAGATATCATCGTTGAAGCTGCCGGTTAGTTCGGCGAACAGATGTCTAATCTGATCCATGATATGCTTGTACCCAAGTGAAGCTTCCGTGGGAACTCGCTGGCGCTTCAAGGACTTTCCGTCACGGTCGATGATGACCCCTTCAATCTTGGTCCCACCTATGTCAATACCCATGCGCATCTTCTGCAGGCTGTATCAGCAGGTAGGGAAAATACGGTGACGCCTGTCGTTTGTCAATGATTCCTCCAGCTGGCCGCTGCGCGTAGAATGCTGTGGAGATTGTCAGATCTGAACAATACTTCCGGAACTACCGTTGCTTGCAAACCCGGTCCCTCGAAATTCTCCTCGTGAAATCATCCAGGCCATTTCTTTTATTCTTTGTCTCTTCTTTGTCGCATATTTCATCAGCGACGATTCTCCACAGGATCTTGAGATTTTCGTCTCCCGATCAAATCGGGAAAAGGGACAGTAAGAAAAAATTAAAGTTGTCTCTGACCGTGTTCCCTATTCCCGCGAGGATGAACGAAACTCGCCGCCCATTTTCCGGGTGGCAGTCGTTCTTATTGAAAACTCATGAACAAATTGGGTACTAAACCACAAACTTTTATATGCCTCCCCAGCTGACGCCGGGGGAGTGTGAATACGGGTGGATGGCGATAAATCAAGGAGTGTTCCGCCTGGGTTAGGAGTCGAAAACGGAGGGGATGAGACACCGAACGTTGCAGGAGAGGATTTGAGGGAAAGTCAGTCTTTCTTTTCCTCTGTGGGAAAGCCGATCTTTCGTTCGAATGGGGAGGGGAAATCGAACCCTTCCCTTTTGGGGAAGTGGATAAGGGTGGCCACGTTCCGCCACGGAACGTGAATAGAAGCATCGAATCGCTCTCTCCTGACCTTACTCGCAGGCAGAGGTTTGCCCTTTTGGTCCTCTGAAACTACTATCTCAAAATTGGGATGTTCAAGCCAGACACCGAATTCATCATATCCCAGAATTCTGCTGTAGAACATATTCTTTGAGATTCCCACGTCGGTCAGGAGTCCTTTCTCATTCAGGACCACCAGGACAATGTCATTGATCGTGTCTTCAATCGTCATCACTTCCATGACTTCCTCCGCTGATGGGGCAATTTAGAAATAGATCTCAGGAAGATCAGCTGTTTTCTGATGTGCGACGGGAGGCGTTCCAGACGCCATCCAGGCCAATGCCCCAGCCGCTCCGGTATTCGGTACGGGGCATGCAGAACAACGCTCACCATCAGAGGGACGATTTCATTCCGTCGTCTCATCAAAGAACCAACTTCCCCACGAGGACGCCCAGAAGTATTCCACCCAGCGCGTCGACGACGTAATGATTTCCCACATATACCTGACTGTAGGCAGAGACCAGGCCAAAAACAGCGGCTGGGATGGTCATTTTCGGGTAATGAGTACTCACCCACGTGGCAAAGAGGGCGGAAGATGCAACATGTCCCGATGGGAAGGAGGGCGTTATTCGCGTGTTCCAAAGACGGGGCCGATAGCGCCTCTCCGGACGCTCTCGCCCGATGGTATACTTCAGCACACCGATGGTCGTATAGGTCATGACAGCGGCCAGGGCGGCACGGTTGAGAGACAGGTCACCGGATTTCCCCAGGCCATAGGTTAAGGCATATTCGAAGACAGGAGTGGTTAGGGCGACGGTTTCCATGGCATAGTCGAGCAACGGACGCGTGTTGTCCCCCTGAATTCTCTTCGACATTTGAGCATCCCCGCACTCGATATCTATGGCCGCGCAGAAAGACGTGAAGATCCAGATGAGTGTCATATACTTGGGCAGACTCATTACACCTCTATCATTCTCAAGAAATCTTCTTCTGACAGCACATCAATTCCCAATTCTCCTGCCTTCTTCAGTTTCGTACCGGTACCGGGTCCTGCCACCAGATAGTCGGTTTTCTTGCTCAACGAATTGGATGCTTGTCCTCCCAGTTTCCGGACCCGTTCTTGTGCCTCCTGTCTGGTGAAGTTTTGGAGAGCCCCGGTGAAAACAAACGTTTTGTTCGACAACTGAGCTTTTCTTTCTCGTTGTTCAGGAGGTGCCAGTTGGACTCCTCCATCGAGACAGTCTTGAATCACTTTCCGGTTTTCCTCGTTTGCGAAGAAAGTGAGGATGGATTCCGCCACGATAGGCCCCACCTCGTCAATGGACTCCAACCGGTCAAAATCGGCCTTCATTAGAGCGTCCAGGGTCTTGAATTCCCTGGCGAGTATCCAAGCCAGGTGTTCCCCCACATTGCGGATCCCCAGTCCGTAGACAAAACGGGCCAGTGTGGTTTTACGGCTTAGATCGATGGCGCTGATGAGATTACGCGCAGATTTCTCCGCCATCCGTTCCAGCGAAGCGACATCGTCCAGTTTCAGGTAGAACAGGTTGGCAAAGCTCTCTACCAGTCCCGTCTTTACCATCTGATGAACAAGTTTTGTTCCCAGGCCGTCGATGTCCATGGCCAGTTTGGAGGCGAAGTGCTGGATTCGTCCCCGCACTTGCGCGGGACAGGCGACATTCTGGCAACGCATTGCAGCTTCCTCCTCGAGTCGGACCACCTTCCGTCCGCAGACAGGGCATGCCGTGGGGAGGCGATACCGCTTCGTGCGGTATGGCCGTTTGGACCTGATGACCTTAACCACTTCCGGAATCACGTCTCCCGCCCGTTGAACGAGGACCGTGTCCCCGATGCGGACGTCCTTCCTGTCAATTTCATCCTGATTATGGAGGGTGGCCCGGCTCACCATAACGCCTCCAACATTAGCGGCTCTCAGGTGGGCAACGGGCGTGATCGTCCCCGTTCGCCCCACCGACGCCTCGATACTTTCCACAACGGTAGTGGCCTGTTGAGCCTTGAATTTTCCGGCGATCGCCCACCGGGGGGAGCGACTTCGAATGCCCAGCCGTTCCCGTTGGACGAAACTGTCCACCTTCACCACCACACCATCAATTCCGTATGGAAGTGTTTCCCGTTCTTCCTCCCACTTCCGAAAGTATTGAATCACCTCATCAACGCCGTGTTTAACTTCAATGTTGGGGCTAACGGGCAGCCCCCATGCTCTGACCTCCTGGAGGGCTTTCCAGTGCGTGGAAAATGAAAACTCTTCCATCTGCCCCAGTTCATAGCAGAGGAATCTCAGTGGACGCCTCGCTGTAATGGAGGAGTCGAGCTGACGGAGGCTTCCGGCAGCAGCATTGCGGGGGTTGGCAAAAGGGGGTTCTTCCTTCTTTAACCGCCTTTCGTTAAGTCGGAGAAATCCCCCCTTTTCCATGAAGACCTCCCCTCGGACCTCCACGAGCGGAGGGACAGGAGAGCTGCCAGCGGAAGGAACAAATCCTTCCCTCAACCCGAGTGGTATCGATGGAACGGTGCGAAGATTCTGCGTAATGTCTTCACCCGTGATGCCGTCTCCCCTTGTGGAGCCGGTGGTAAGCAATCCGTCTTCGTACACAAGTTCCACCGCCAGACCATCCAGTTTAGGTTCAGCAACGTAGGATACGTCCCCTTTAATCCCGAGCCCCCTTCGAATTCGGTCATCGAAGGCGCGGAGTTCCTCTTCATTCATAGCATTTTCCAGGCTGAGCATGCGGAGTTGGTGGGTAACGTTTCCGAATTCGTCGAGGGGACGTGCTCCCACCCGCTGGGTTGGGGAATCTGGAGTTATCCACTCCGGGTGCTTCTTCTCGAGCTCCTGGAGAGTTCGGAAAAGTGCATCGTATTCGGAATCGGAAATGTCCGGATCGTCGAGGACGTGGTATTGATAATTATGATACTCAATCTGGCGTTTCAAGTCCTCAATTGTTTTTCTCGTGCGCGTCATCGTTCACGATCCCGCGCTTCGTAGTATTTTATGGGATCCACGAGGCGAAGGGTCACGGGCACGATCTTGCCTGACGTATCCAGAGGAGTGGCATGGAGACCAAAGTTCTTTTCTGTGGCTGTGAAGAAGTATGTGATGGTATTGGAGGGAAGATTCTGGGGATCGTACCGGAAGCGAAACCGTCCCCTGTATTTCTCCAGCGGGAGGGCCTGAAATTGCAGGGAACTGTCCGTTTTGAAAAATATGGAAGCAGATTCCAGTGAATCCGGAGGAATATCGATGAACAATTCAAGGAAATAGGGACGGCCCTGAAAGAAAGGTGAGGGGGCCACGTGAAAAAGCTTGCCTGTCAAAGGAAATGTTCTGAGAAGAAGACTGTCCGTGGATTGGGGAAGAAGTGTGGACAGCAAAAAAATGACGGAAATCAGATATCCTGGCACAACAGCTGGGGAAGAAACTCTACGTTGTCAATTCTGATACGCAATCCTCAATGGAGAAATCGACTCTATGATCAAAGTGAAATGTGTTGTGGACGTAGTCATCATGATCGCCGGCGTGATAAAGGGAGCGGTAATAGTCTTTCCGCCTTGAAATGTCCTCAACGGCTTCAATAAGGGTCACGACATCTTCTGCGGTGGAGTAGATAGCAAAGCTTGCTCTCACCATTCCCCGTTTCCGGTGGAAAACCTTATCCATATCCTCCAGGGCCGTTTCATCAGCCATTTCCAGGAGATCCTCCATGATCATTTCCTTCACGTACGGGTGGGCACAGAAGCAATGATTACGGACAGAGATATTGAAATAGTCATTCAGGATAGCAGCCACAAGACCGTGATCCAGCCCCTTAACGTTGAAAGATACGGACGCCACCCTTGCACACAGGTCAGGATCGGGTTCACCATAGATGCTTACGTCAGGAATCTGCCCCATTTTTTCCAGGACCTCGCATATGATTTTGTCTTCCTCGTTTCGGAGGAGTTCCATTCCGATGCGATCCAGCACATCCACGGCGGCTGCCAGGCCGATGGCTCCCGAAATGTTCGGCGTTCCGGCTTCCTCCCTGTCGGGAAAAGTTTCCTTTACTTCGTACCGATCCACAAAGACATGTTCAACCATTCCTCCCCCCACTTCCTCTGGTTCCGTCTCACTGAGAAGGTCTCTGCGGGCGATGACGACCCCAGGTGATCCCGGCACATATATTTTGTGCCCCGAAAAAACAAGAGCGTCAATGTTCTGACTTGGTTTTCCGGGAATTTCCATTGCAACGGGTGTATGGGCGAGAAGCTGAGCCCCATCCACCAGAATGAGTGCCCCGTAAGTGTGGGCGAGTTCCGCAGCCTCGTGGATAGGATTGATGATACCTGTGACGTTACTGACGCCGGTGAGTGCAACGTAGTTTATCTGCCCTTCGTTTTCTTTGAGAATTCTCTCGAGAGCTTCCAGTGAAAGACATCCCATTCCTCCGGGGCTTTCCTCCACAGGAACGTGAAGGATCTTCTTCATGTGTTTTCGGTGAGGCAGGTCATTGGAATGATGCTCCATAATGGAGACCACAGCCGTATCACGGTCGGGACGAATATCTCTGAACACGCGCGCCATTCGATTAATACCCGCAGTCGTCCCACTGCCGGTAAAAAAGCAGGTGTAGTTGTCTGGACTGGCACCCGCAAACGACAGAATGCGGTCGTGGGCCCAGGCATATTCCCGTGTGGCAATCTTGGCACCGAAGTGCAACAGGCTGTGAGTATTGGCGTAGTGACTATAGAAACGTTCAATGACATCGTGAGCCGTTCTCATCATAAGGGTCGAGGCTGACGAATCGAGATAGATCCGGCGGGACTTTTCTCCTGTCGCCAGGATATAGGCCGTGTCTAGCCCTATGAAATCTTTACGGATCTTCCGGTACAGAGCAGCGCTGGAGAGAGCTGCCTTATTCATGATTTCGCAATTTAAGGGAGAGCCCCGTCAGGAGCAATTCCAAAGGTCCACGATTTTTCAAATGCTATGCACTTCTTGTACCACTGCTCGTAGGTGATGCGACGGTGAAGGTAATGATCGGCGGTGCATTTGGCATTTCCTGTACAGATGACAGGCGACGTGCCGCGGACTGTGGAATGGATGACGGCAACGAAAAGTTCGGGACCTTTCGCAAAATATTGACTCAGGTTGAGCATGGCGCTGAAAGCCAGAGCAAGTCCCTGAGTCTCCTTGTTCCGGTTTACCCGGATATCCACCTGGAATACTTTTCCCCGCTGAGGATGGTGGTAAATGTTAGCTCCAAGGAATTGGGACTGGAGCCCCTCTGAATTGACAGGCTGCATCCGTTTGAAATAGTGTGGAGTCATGGCCATAATCTGTTGGTCGGAAAATCTTGGCCGGCCGGCAGACGCAGGGCATAGACTGACCAAGAGAACCGCGGTGAATATGGAGTCTCTAATGATCGATTCTTGCATCAATCTTCTTCCCCCAGACTAAGAACAACGTTCCGGTAATCACCCCGGAGATGGCGTCAATTACGTAGTTGAAGGTACACAGAACCGTTGAGATTAGAATTACGAAAAGCCATAGCAAGAATACAATCCTCAATTCAGGGAAAAAGCGGATACCGTAACTGGTGGCAATGATGGATGCTGCGGCGTGGGTACTGGGGAAGGCCGCTCCCCCCTGGTCCATCGTTGCGTAAAGAAAGTTCATGAGGGGGATGAAAAGGAATCCGGGAGGTATAACCTGTCCCCTGAGGGATGTGGGTCCCGAAGCAGGGAAGAGGATGGCGATCCAGAAATGGACGAACAGGGTTATCATGAGAACAAAGATGTATTCCCCGACACTTTCTCGATGTTTTGTGTGAGCTATCATGGCAGGGATCCAGAGCAGGAAGAAAAAACTGAAATACGCACCATGCAGGAATTCGAGACTGGGTACGGACAAGCCCAGAGGTACGGTAAAGTAGAATCGTTGAGGAAAGAGGGCTGTTTCCCATAAAATGAGTGAGCCGTCCAGGCCGGTGGGAATAACGCTATGCCGCAGCATCCCTGTTTCCGGATAGAACCACAGAAGCAGGATGAGGGGATACCATCGGTGCAACCACCTCACGTCCCTTGACGACACGAACCAGGTCACGGCAGAAATGAAAAGATGGATCCCGAGGAGTTCCGGCCAGTTCGGGAGTTTTCCATGGGACAGCGCGATGTGAACGGTAATGGTGGTATTGTAGAGGAGCACGACTCGATCCGTGTTGTTGAACGAGGGAGCCATTACTGGATCCACCCCGTCTCCCGATACCATCCAATGGCCTCATGAAAGCCGTGCTCCAGGGTTTTCCCGGGAACGAATCCCAGTTCCTGCTGCGCCTTCGTTCCGTCGCAGAGCCAGGCACGCTGTGACAATTTTTTGTACTCTTCGAGGTTGATCCGAAATTGGCGCTGTGTGAGTCGCTGACTTACTTCCATTGTCAAGGCAACCGGAAACGCGATACTCAAGGGGATCCGGATTCTTAGAGTCTTCCTGTCCAGAATTTCTGCCACCGTATCCTGAAGTTCAAACCACGTTCGTACCGGCGTTCCATCGTCCGCGTAATACAGTTCGCTTGTTCCCGACTCTTTTGTGGCCGAAAGCAGTAATAGTTCAACCAGGTCAGAAACATTGATGACCGTAACATACCGGTCCCTGGATCCCAGATTAATCTCTATCCCTTTTGCCACCAGACGGACAAAGTTGAGCACGCCCCTGTCCCTGGGCCCGTACACCAACGGGGGGCGGATGGCGACAACGTTGAGTTTGTCCTTTGCAGAAAGTACGGACTGTTCCCCGGCGTATTTCGATTTTCCGTAGGCGTTGATGGGGAGACTCGGATCCTCTTCCGTTAGAGGGTG